>JBKHJQ010000038.1:0-11374 GCA_046538055.1 Actinomycetota bacterium | reverse complement strand
GGATCACGGTCTGCTCGCCCTCGGGAATGCCGGGGCCAGTGTCGGAGACATAGATGCGGAGGGTGTCGCCGTCTGCCCGGGCGCCCAGCATCACCTTTGCCTCCGGCGGCGTGTGCTCGTAGGCGTTGCGGATCAGGTTCATCACCGCCTGATGGAGCCTCTGCTGGTCCCCTTCGAAGACCACCGGCTCGACGGGTTCCACGGTCAGGGAGCGCTCCCCCAGGGCCTCGGCCCGGTGGGTGAGCTCCTGGATGAACTCGGGGAGGTCGATGGGATGGGTGGTCACGAAGTCGGGCTGCTCCGCCTTGGCGAGGGCGAGGAGGTCCTCGACGATGCGGGACATGCCGTCCAGCTCCCTGCTGACGAGCTGGAGGGTGGCCTCCCGCTCCGCCGGGTCGTCGCTGATCAGCTCCAGGTTCCCACGGATGACGGTGATGGGAGTCCGCAGCTCGTGGCCGGCATCGTCCACGAAGCGCCGCTGGTTGGCGAAGCCGGTCTCCAGACGGTCGAGCATGGCGTTGAACGTACGGGCCAGCTCGGCCACCTCGTCGTCGCCCTCCACCGGGATGCGGCGCGAGAGGTCCGTTTCGCTTATCGACCGGGCGGTGTCGGTGAGGACGCGGAGCGGCCGGAGCACGCCGCCGGCCACCACCCAGGCCACCACCGACGCCAGGAGGAAGATGGACCCGAATACCAGCGCACCGAGGCGCACCAGCTCGTCGGCTGCCGCCAGCCTCTCTTGCATGTTGATGGCCACCACGAAGGTGCCCGCCTGGGTTCCCTCCACCTGCAGGGGCACCGCCAGGTAGGCCACCCTGCCTTCGGGTGTCTCCACTGTCTGTCGGGTGGGCTGGGAGATGGCGGTCCATCTCTCCATGAGCTCGGTCCCCCGATAGGCCTGCCCGCCCACATCTCCCCGGAACGGGCGTCCGTCCAGGATGGTCACGACTCCTTCGCCCTCCAACCCGACGTTGCGCTCCAGGTAGGTGGTGAACACGGCCGCCAGGTCCCCTCCGAACGGCTCTCCCGTGGCTGGATCCACCCCCACCTCCACCAGCTGGGAGAACTCCTCCACCTCCTGGTCTAGTGAGTCGTTCACCTCGTCTTCCACCTGGTTGAGGAGAAGGGAACGCTGCAGCAGCAGGCCCGTCACCAGGGCTCCCGCCAGCAGGGCCACGTACCAGCCCAGAATCCGGGTGCGGGCCGTGGGTGGCCGCCGGCCACGGCCGGGTGGGCCATCTCCCCGGCTAGTCATCCGGGCTGTCGGCGTCCTCGGCAGACTCCGTCTCGTCGGGCGACTCCGTCTCGTCGGGCGACTCCGTCTCGTCGGGCGACTCCGTCTCGTCGGGGGATTCCGTCTCGTCGAGGGTAGGGGGCGGGGCCTCGGTGGGTGCGGGGCCGTCGGGAGACTCCTCGGCATCGGGTGGGTCGTCGGGGGATTCGGCCGGCGAGGCTTCCGGCTCGTCCGGCGACTCCACCGTGGCGACGGAGGTGGCGGGGTCCAGATCCACCACCGTGGCCGGGACGAACTCCAGCCCGTCGGTGGCGACCGGCACCGACTCGGGGACGGATCCCCGCAGTGTGACCGGTGGGGGCAATGGAGGCGTGCCGCCGGCGGTGACGCTGAGCACTCCCGCCAGGGCGATGAGGCCGGCGGCCAGGCCTGCCAGGAGGCGATAGTTGCGCATCATCGCGAAGCGTATACACCCGGGGTGGCGGGGGTGGGCGGCCCCGCCACCCTACGGGCGGATGGGAGGTTCAGTCTCCCGAATCGGCCGAAGCCGGGCTGTCCTGGCTGGCCGGGCTGGCCGGGCTCTGCTCGGGTGTGGCCGGGCTCTCGGCGCTGGCCGGGCTCTCGGCGCTGGCGGGGCTGGCCGGGCTGGCCGGGCTCTCCGGCGTGGCCGGGCTCTCGGGGCTGGCGGGGCTGGCCGGGCTGGCCGGGCTTTCCGGGCTGGCGGGGCTGGCCGGGGATTCCGCGCTGACCTGGGTCGCCCCATCGTCGTCGAAAGGCGAGCTCACACTGGCGGTCTCCGCTCCCATCTGCACCGCCTCCTGCACCGTGGTGGGGATGGTCGACGTGACCGAGACCTGGGTGAGGTTGGTCGTGTCGTCCAGTGTGATGGGAGAGGGATCGTCGTTGCGGCCCCCCTCGCCCGCCAGGGCTATGCCCGTGAGTCCCAGGGCAGAGGCGGCCGTCACCGAGGCGACCACCTTCCACTTCCGGGACCTCGTCCATTGCTCTCGAGTCTGCATCTCGCGCTCCTTTCTGCAGGTCTACGATCTCAGCCTGGAACCCGGGGGTAAGACCACCTTGAGAGACGCATGAGGGTTCTCTCATCCCGCCCGACCGGCACTCTCCAGCCAACGATGGGCCAGGGCGATCCGGTCCGCCGTCGCCCCCGGCCAGTCGGCGGTCTGGACCCGGAAGGGCCCGCTGGCGAGCGTGAACAAGGTGGCGGCGGCACGGCGCCGGATATCGGACGGGTCGTAGAGCCGGTCCCAGATGGCGAGCAGCGATCGGGCGAAGTCTCTCACCCGTTCCGGCTGGGACGACATCGTCTGCCACAGGGCCAGATGCCCCAGCATCACGCCGGGGTCGTCTCCCCTTCGTCCCAGGCCATAGGTGTCCACGTCGAGTAGACCCACGACCGACCCGTCCTCCACCAGGATCTGGGATTCGTAGTAATCACCATGCACCGGCGCCAGATCGTCGACGTCCTCCTCTCCCAGTCTCACGAGGAACTGGTCGATGGCGTCGGAGCACTCCGGGACGATGCGGCGGAGCATCTCCCCCAGGGCGGGGACCCGCTCGATGATCGAAGGACGCAGCCTCCCTGCCGGCGGGGCAGGAAGAGAAAGGGGCAGTTCGGCCACGGATGACGCCTCGGGAAGCGGATCGTTCGGATCTTCCAGGACATCCCGCAGAGTGCGCCCCGGCATTGCCTGGAGCGCCATCAGGCCCAGCTCCCGGGAGTATCCGAGGCTGTGGGGCACCGGCAGGCCCGCCGGCAGCAGCTTGTGGTCGGAGTGGAGTTGCTCCACCTTCTTGGGCCGGACCAGCTTCAGGTAGACCCCGTGTACGGGACCCTCCACCGACACGACCGCCCGCCGGCCGGGACGGTAGGCCCTCAGGCGGGTCCGGACGGGCGCATCCTCCGCCCCCAGATCCACCAGCAACTCCCGCGCCCGGCGGTCGTCGAGGGCCGGCGCCAGGCCCGGCAGGGCGGGATCGTGGGGGACCCTCCACACGCCCACCTGCTCTCCCTCCACCTCCACGATGGCCGCCCCCGGGGTGATGCGGCCGGCGACCCCCACCAGATCCTGGGTGCCCGCCAGCTCCCCACCCGTCACCGAGGCTCGGTAGCGCACGGTGACGCTGACCCCGGGCCACCACGTCACCTGGACGGGGTAGCAGTCGTCCACCCTCCCCCCGCCTGCCTCCACAACGGCCCGGATGGGCCCGGGCACGGCTTCCCCCAGGAGCTCGGCGAGAGGGGGGATCCCGGGGTCTGTCACCCGGGCAGTCGCGGGGTGCACCATCGTCACACCCCGATCTTGGCGGGCGCAGATCACCTACATATAAGGAAATCATGAGAGATCTCTCATCGAATCCCGGTGCCCACCGGGAGCCGGTAGCCTCGGCGACGTGACCGGGGCCGTCGCCGACTGTGAACGCATCCTGGAGGGATTTCTCGCCCAACCCGCCAATGCCGTCACCAGTCTCAGCTTCCTGGGGGCAGCCCCCCTGGTTTGGAGGTCGGGCAAGAGGGGAACCGCCGCCGCCCTGGCGGCCACCGGCATCGGGTCCTTCCTGTTCCACGGCCCCATGCCTCCCGGGTCGCAGTGGGCGCACGACGCCTCCCTCGCCTGGCTGCTGGTGGCGGTGGGGGTGGCAGAGACCCGCTGGGAGAAGGTGGGAGGCTGGCCTGCCCTGGCCGCCACCGGTGCCGTGGTGGCGGTGCTACCCGATTCTGCCGACCCGCTGGCGGGGCTCACCGCCGCCGCCGCCATAGCCTCGGTGCTATGGCGCCGCCGCAACCGACGCACCTGGCTCGCCCTGGGGCTCTTGGGCCTGGGCGCGGCGGTAGGAAGGCTGTCGGCCACAGGTGGCCCCTGGTGCAACCCCGACACCCTCCTCCAGGGCCACAGCTTCTGGCACCTGGCCGCCGCCACCTCCATCGTCCTCTGGTCGCGTTTTTATGACCAAAACGGGGCGCGAAACGCCCCGCTTTGGTCATAAGAACGATCAACTGACCCGGTAGAAGGCGCTGAACGGATTCTCGATGGGGAGGCGCTCGAAGCTCTGGAAGCCCGCCTCCCGGCACAGCTCCTCTGCCTGGCGAGGTCCCCAGGCCGCCCCCAGGCCGGCGCCGCCCTGGGCCAGGGATTGGGACAGACAGAACATGGTGCTCATCCCGTAGACCAGAGCCGCCTGGTCCCTCCCCAAGTCATCGGCCAGGTCCGGGGAGACGTTGGGTTCCATCATCATCAGCACGCCCCCCACGGCCAGGACGGCGCGGATCGTCCGCAGCGTCTCCCGCGGATGGGCGATGTCGTGAACAACATCGAAGGCCGTGACCAGTTCGAAGCTTCCGGTCAGATCGGCGGCGTCGCCCACCCGGAATGACACGTTGTCGAGGCCGGATTCGGTCAGGCGCTGGTTGGCCCGCTCGATCGAACGTTCGTCGATGTCCACGCCCACCACCTCGGTGGCGGGGTAGGCCTCACCCATGGTGAGAGCAGCGGTGCCCGTACCGCATCCGACGTCTGCCACCCGTGCCCCCATCTCCAGCTTCTCCACCACATCGGGCATGGTTGCCAGCCAGCGCCTCGCCAGCAGCACACGGGTCCCCGGGCTGTTGGCTCGTTCCACACCCAGCACGGCACTCGGCCCGTAGTCGGGGAAAGGCACACCCCCACCCGACTCCACGGCCTCGGTCAGCGCCGGGAGCTGGGCGACGATGGCGGGCAGCATGTCGAGATAGCCCGCCAGAGAGTATGGGCTGGTGTCGTCCGCCACCACGGCGGCATGCTCGTCCGGCAGGGTGAATATCTCCTCCGACGGGTCGTACTCGAGCACCCTCGCCACTGCCAGGCCGGAGAGGATCTCGGTGGCATAGCGGCGATCCACCCCGGCGCGGTCAGCCACGTCGTCAGCATGCAACGGCCCCGCACCGGCCATGGCGCGCAGCAGACCCGTGCGATCTGCCAGCGCCAGCAGCCCCACGCTGGTGAAGCCGGCAGCGAAGCCGGTCATGCGATCGATGAACTGCCATATCCGATCCCGGTCCATCGACACCGAGCGTAACCGGATTCTCTTGTCCAAAACGGGGCGTTTCGCGCCCCGTTTTGGTCATAAAAACGCTATTCGAGGAGGAACTCGCCGTCCTTGGCGTCGACGGTGACGGTGGAACCGTCCTCGTAGCGTCCCTCCAGCAGGGCGATGGCCAGCGGGTCGGCGATCTCCTTTTGGATCACCCGCTTGAGGGGCCGGGCCCCGTACACCGGGTCGTAGCCCATCTCGGCGACGAGATCCGCCGCTGCCGCGCTCACCTCCAGAGTGAGACGGCGGTCCGCCAGCCGGGACCGCAGATGGCCCAGCTGGATCTCGACGATCTCACGCAGGTCCTCCCGGCTGAGCCGGGTGAACACCACCACGTCGTCGATCCGGTTGAGGAACTCGGGACGGAAATGCGCCCGCACCGCCTCCATCACCCGGTTGGAGATGACCTCGTCCCCCAGGTCGGGCTGGATGTGCTCCGAACCCAGGTTGGACGTCATGATCAGCACCGCGTTCGTGAAGTCGACCGTGCGGCCCTGGCCGTCGGTGAGGCGGCCATCGTCCAGGAGCTGCAACAGGACGTTGAAGACGTCCGAGTGGGCCTTCTCCACCTCGTCCAGGAGGATCACCGAATAGGGCCGGCGACGGACCGCCTCAGTGAGCTGTCCACCCTCCTCGTACCCGACGTAGCCGGGGGGCGCGCCGATGAGGCGGCTCACCGAATGCTTCTCCATGTACTCGGACATGTCGATGCGGACCATCGCTCGCTCGTCGTCGAAGAGGAACTCCGCCAGCGCCCGGGCCAGCTCCGTCTTCCCCACCCCGGTGGGCCCCAGGAACAGGAACGAGCCGATGGGCCGGTTGGGATCGGCCAGCCCCGCCCGGTTGCGCCGGACGGCGTTCGAAACCGCCTGCACGGCCGGGTCCTGGCCCACCACACGCTGGTGGAGACGCTCCTCGAGATGGACGAGCTTCTCCATCTCCCCCTGCATGAGCCGGGTGACGGGCACACCCGTCCAGCGGGAGACGACCTCGGCCACGTCCTGGTCGGTCACCTCCTCGGACAGCATCCGGCCCTGTTCATGCAGGCGCTCCAGGGTCTCCTGGCGGGAGGCCAGCTCCGTCTCCAGCTCCCGGAGACGGCCGTAGCGCAACTCGGCGGCCTGGGCCAGGTCGCCCTGCCGCTCGGCCCGCTCCGCCTGCGAGCGGGTGTCCTCGATCTGGGACTTGGCATCCTGGATGGCGGTGATCGCCTCCTTCTCTTGCTCCCAACGGGCGTTGAGGGAGGAGATCTCCTCGTTCACGTCCGCCAGTTCACGTTCCAGGTCCTCCAGACGCTCGCGGGACCGTTCGTCGCTCTCCTTGCGAAGCGCCTCCCGCTCGATCTCCAGCTGGATGCGGCGACGGGTCAACTCATCGATCTCCTCGGGCATGGAGTCGATCTCGATCCGCAGCCGAGAGGCCGCCTCGTCGATCAGGTCGATGGCCTTGTCGGGCAGGAAACGGGCGGTGATGTACCGATCGGAGAGGACGGCGGCGGCCACCAGAGCCGAGTCGGTGATCCTGACCCCGTGGTGGACCTCGTAGCGCTCCTTCAATCCCCGCAGGATGCCGATGGCGTCCTCCACCGACGGCGGAGCCACGAAGACCGGCTGGAACCGGCGCTCCAGGGCAGCGTCCTTCTCGACGTGCTTGCGGTACTCGTCCAGGGTGGTGGCGCCGATCATGCGCAGCTCGCCACGGGCCAGCATCGGCTTGAGCATGTTGGAGGCGTCCATCGCCCCCTCGGCGGCACCCGCTCCGACGATGGTGTGCATCTCGTCGATGAAGGTGATTATCTCCCCCTCGGAGGTCTTGATCTCGTCCAGGACCGCCTTCAGGCGCTCCTCGAACTCGCCCCGGTACTTGGCACCCGCCACCAGCGCCCCCAGGTCGAGAGCCACGATCCGCTTGGTGCGGAGGCCCTCCGGGACGTCGCCGTCGGCGATGCGGCCGGCCAGGCCCTCCACGATGGCGGTCTTCCCCACTCCCGGCTCACCTATCAGGACCGGGTTGTTCTTCGTGCGCCGGGAGAGGACCTGGATCACACGGCGGATCTCATCGTCACGGCCGATCACCGGGTCCAGGCGGCCCTTGCGGGCCTGGTCGGTCAGGTCGCGCCCGTACTGCTCCAGGGCGTTGAAGGTCGACTCCGGATCCTCGGAGGTGACCCGCTGGCTCCCCCGCACCTCCTGGAGGGCGGCGCGTACCGCGTCGATGGTCAGACCCTGGTCCCGGAACGCCTCCCCGGTCGGCCCGGGCGCCTCGGCCAGCGCCATGATCAGATGCTCCACCGACAGGTAGTCATCCCGCATCTCCTGGCGGAACGAATCCGCCCTCTCCAGCACGCGGGACAGCTCCGGGCTCATCTGCGGCTCGGACGCTCCGTATACCCGGGGGAGCCCCTCGGCGGCGTCCTCCAGGGCGCGCCGCAGGGCCACCGGCGTTGCTCCCACCTTGTTGAGCAGGGGATATACGATCCCCTCGGTCTGTCCCAGCAGGGCCAGACCCAGATGGAGGGGGGCGATACCGGAGTGGTTGTGCTCCGCCGCCTGTGTGCGAGCGTCCAGTAGAGCCTGACGGCTCTTGGTGGTCAGCTTCTCCAGATTCATTCCTCGTATCCCTCGGCTAGAAAACCTGAGTGCAGTTCTGTCAAGTCCTCAGGAGGGAGGATTATTCCCGGAGCTGGAGCGCCGCCAGCCTCCGGTTGAGGGCATCCAGCACCGCCCGGGCAGTGGCGAGCACCACGTCGCCGTGACGGATGAGAGCCGATCCCACGTAATGCTCGTCGCGGGCCGGCTCCTCCACCTGCACCAGGGCGATCGTCACAGTGTCGAGCGTGGACGTCCCCACCGCCGAGAGCTCGAACTTGGCCAGGCCTGTCATCGCCTCCAGGGCACGCAGGGTCGCCTCTCCCACCACCCGGGCACGGGAGGCGGCGTCGATGGCGCCCTGGGCCTCCCCCTTGTGCTCCCGTCCAGCCGACGCCAGCACCACCGTGACCGACACCACATCCTCCAGATGCACGTCCACTGCCCGCAAGACCGGCCTGTCGTAATCCACGAACGGAACGATAGCGCTCGCGCTCCCCTGATAGCCTGAGCCGACCGATCCCAGGAGGGACAGTGATCCAGGAGTTCAGGGAGTTCATCAACCGGGGAAACATCGTGGAGCTGGCGGTGGCGTTCATCATGGGCCTCGCCTTCGCCGACGTGGTGACCACCTTCACGGACCGAATCATCAATCCGATCATCGCGCTCGTCATCCCCGGCCTGGACCAGCTGGCGGGACTGGGCACGTTCGGCGAGAACGGCTCGGTGGGAGCATTCCTGGGCTCGCTGATCAACTTCGTGATAGTGGCATGGGTGGTGTTCTTGATCGTCCGGTCCTACAACCGGATGCGCACCCGCCAGGAACAAGGCGAGGAGGCACCACCCGCCCCCTCCCCAGAGGTCGTCCTACTCACCGAGATCCGCGACTCCCTCCGCTCCTGATCATTTTTATGACCAAAACGGGGCGCCAAACGCCCCGTTTTGTCATAGAGAAACGCCTGCCGGGCAGCGGAGTCACGTAACGTCGCCGGATGAGCGACGTCAACTTCACCTCCTCGGGACCCCCCGAGACCATCCTGCCGGACCCAGACCCGGCCCTGGTGTCCGCCCTGGAGGACACCCGCCATCTCAACGGCCTGGAGTCCACGGCGGCGGCGCATCCGACCGATCCGCTGGCGTGGGCGGCCCTGGGCGACGCCGCCCGCGAGGCGATCCTGCCGGAGATAACCGCCTACGCCTACTACCGGGTGGGCTATCACCGCGGGCTCGACCTGCTCCGCAAGAACGGATGGCGGGGCTCCGGCTATGTCCGGTGGGCGCACCCCTCCAATCGGGGCTTCCTGCGATGTCTGCGAGGACTGACCGAGATGGCCGAGGCCATCGGCGAGGTGGAGGAAGCCGAGCGCTGCCGGCAGTTCCTGGAGCAACTCGACCCCCAAGGCGTTGACTACCAGGGCTGACCAGCTATTGTTCTATACATGGTAGCTGGTACGGCACGCGATCGGGGGTCACAGCTACTCAAGGGCGTCCTCGACATGTGCCTGCTGTCCATCATCGGAGAGGAACCCAGCTACGGCTACGAGATGGTGCGCAAGCTCCAGGGACGGGGGTTGGAGCTGGTGAGTGAGGGATCCATCTATCCCCTCCTCTCCCGGCTGGAGAGGAACCGCCTCATCGACGGCTACCTGGTGCAGTCCCGGGAAGGGCCGGCCCGCAAGTACTACCGGATAACCGACAACGGTGCGAGGACCCTGGGAGACTGGCGGGCAGAGTGGCGCAGCTTTCGCGATGGTGTTGACCGCGTTTTGGGAGGTGACGGATGAGACACGCCGACGAGGTCACCAGTCTGGTGGACGATTGCGCCCGCTACTGGGCAGAGACAGGGGTCCCGCGGCGCCGGGTGGGGGAGATACGATCGGATCTGGCCCAGCACCTGCAGGAAGCCGTCGCCGAGGGACGCAGCCCCGGTTCGGTGGTGGGAGCGAGTACGACCGCCTTCGCGGAGGCGTGGGCGGCCGAGCACCGACAGACCCGGGCGACCACTCCCAGCTGGGAGGACGTCATGAGCGGCCGCACCGCCCGGGATCGGGCCGGGCGCCGGGAGCTGTTGGGATTCGGCGTCGGGATCGCCGCGGTCGTCGTGGCCGTGGCCGTCGCCGGGAAAGGAGCAGACACAGTGGAGAATGAGCTCTGGCGCTGGCTGTGGACCGGCCTCGCCATCGTGATGGGGATCGGGGAGATATTCACCGCCGGGTTCTTCTTGCTGCCCTTCGCCATCGGGGCGGCCGCCTCGGCGGTGCTGGCGTGGGTGGGAGCGGGAGTCCTGGCTCAGTGGCTGGTCTTCTTCGGCGTGTCGCTGGTGGCACTCGTGTACTTGCGGCGCTACATCTCACGCCAGGACGAGGGCAACCAGCCCCGGGTGGGAGCCAACCGCTGGGTGGGATCGGGCGGCGTGGTGCTGGAGGAGATCGATCCCGACACCGCTTCCGGGATGGTGCGGGTCGAAAACGAGGAGTGGCGGGCCACCTCCGTCCACGGCGAGACCATTCCGGCCGGGGCACGCATCGCGGTGCGGGACGTGCGGGGGGCTCGGCTGGTGGTCGAGCAACTAGAGAACTGAGAGAAAGGAAGACATGACACCCCTCATAATCCTCTTCAGCGTCCTGGCGGCGACGATCATCGTCGTTGCCGCCACGGGCTTTCGGGTGGTCCGCCCCTTCGAGAAGGGCCTGATCGAGTTCCTGGGCCGCTACGAGAAGACGGTCGACTCGGGGCTCCGCTGGGTCATGCCGTTCGTGAAGCGGCTCATCAAGGTCGACATGCGCGAGCAGGTGGTCGACGTCCAGCCCCAGGAGGTCATCACCAAGGACAACGTGGCCGTCACCGTCGACGCCGTCATCTACTACGAGGCGACGGACCCGGTGAAGCTCCAGTACAACGTGGGCCAGTTCATCGTGGCGGTCACCAAGCTGGCCCAGACCAACCTGCGAAACGTGGTAGGCGACCTCGACCTGGATTCCGCTCTCACCTCCCGCGAGGTGATCAACGCCAAGCTGCGCCAGATCCTGGACGACGCCACGGACAAGTGGGGCGTCCGGGTGGTGCGTGTCGAGATCCAGCGAATCGAGCCACCCGCAGACGTGACCGATGCCATGCATCGCCAGATGAAGGCGGAGCGTGACCGCCGTGCCCTGGTGACGGAGGCGGAGGGGGCCAAGCGGGCTGCCATCCTCCGGGCCGAGGGGGTGAAGGAATCCCAGGTCCTGGAGGCGGAGGGCCAGGCCGAGGCCATCCGCCGGGTGGCCGACGCCGAGCGCTACCAGAAGGAGACGGTGGCCGAGGGTGAAGGACGGGCCATCGAGCGGGTCTTCTCGGCCATCCACACCGGCGACCCCACGCCCGACCTGATCGCTGTGCGGTACCTGGAAGCGCTGCAGGGGATCGCCGACGGCCAGGCCACCAAGATCTTCCTGCCCCTGGACACCTCGGGGGTGCTGGGAAG
>JBKHJQ010000434.1:0-2532 GCA_046538055.1 Actinomycetota bacterium | reverse complement strand
GGTCACCACCGACGTGGTCGAGATCCGGGCGGCGGGGATGTCGTAGAGGCCCAGGGCGACCAGCCGGGAGAAGGTGGGAACGTTGGATCCGGCGTGGGGGTAGGCGCCCAGGTCGGCCAGTGCCTCCACCTCCGCCAGTCTGATCCTTCCCTCTCGCGTCCCGGCCAGCCGTACCCGCCAGCGGGAACCCCTCCCGTGGGTCCCCCCGCTCATGTGCTCGCGGCGCTGCTCCGTCCACATCACCGGCACGCCCAGACGCCGGGCGAGGGCGGCGGCGACGATGTACTCGGGATAGAGCTTGCCCTTCATCCCGAATGCGCCTCCCACGTCGGGGACCACGACCCGAACCCGGTCGGGCTCCAGTTGCAGTTGACGGGTCAGCTCGCGCTGGAAGCGGTGGGGGTTCTGATGGCCGACGCGGACGTGGAGGTGGTCTCCCTCGGGTGTCGCCAGGATCGCCAGCGGCTCGACGGAGGTGGGTGCCAGGCGCTGATTGTCGACCTCGATCTCTATCTCCAGTTCGCCCCGGTAGGTGCCGTCGACGTCTCCCACCTGGGACCGGTGCACCACGTTGGTCCCGGTCTGCTCGTGGATGAGCACGTCGTCCTGCAGGCTGTGCTCGGGCCGGGAGGCCACCGGCAGGGAGTCGTAGTCCACCCACACGAGCTCGGCGCCGTCGAGAGCGGCCTGAGGGGAGCGGGCCGCCACAACCGCCACCGGCTCTCCCACGTAGCGGACCTTCTCCCGGGCGAGGACGGGGCGCTCGTAGCCGGGTGCCTCCACGGTGTTGCTGTCGCCGGGTATGTCGGCCAGGTCGAGATCGGCTGCGGTGTAGACACCCGTCACATCGGGAGACGCTGCTGCCTCTACCGGGTCGATGCCCGCAATGCGGGCATGAGCCTCCGGGCTGCGCACGAAGGCGAGATGAACGGCACCCGCCGGGGCGAGGTCCCCCACGTAGCGCCCTGCCCCCGCCACGAAGCGAAGGTCCTCGCGGCGGCGATGGGACCGGGGCGGGAAGTAGGGGGGCTCTGGCACGGGTCGGAGCTCAGTTCACCTGGTAGTCGGGCTCCTGTCCCTTCAGCACCTTGACCACTTGAGTGGCCGCCTTGCGCTGGGACTCGGCCAGGGCCTCCTCCGAATAGAACGCCATGTGAGGAGTGGCCACCAGATTGGGCACACCTTCGATCCGGGCGGGGTCGAGGGGCTCCTGATCGAAGACGTCCAGGGCCGCCGCCGCCAGCCGGCCTTCCCGGAGAGCGGTGGTCACCGCGTCCAGCTGCACCAGCGGCCCGCGGGAGGTGTTGACCAGGATCGCCCCCTCCCGCATCTGCCCGATGGCCTCGGCATCGATGATTCCCCGGGTCTGGGGGGTGAGGGGGGCGTGGACGGAGATGATGTCGGAGCGGGACAGCAGGGAGGGGAGATCGACCAGCTCGGGCAGTTCGGGAGAGGGATCCAGGTAGGGGTCGTGGACGATCACGCGGCCGCCCATCGCCTCCAGGCCGGACGCCAGCTGGCGGCCGATCCGCCCGAATCCCAGGAGCCCCACGGTGAGCTCGCTCAGCCGGCGGATGGGCCGGAACTCGTCGATGCCCCAGGTGCCCTCCCGCACCTTCCGGTCCGCCCAGGGGATCTTGCGGAGCGCCGCCAGGAGGAGGCCGAGGGCGTGCACTCCCACTTCCTCCACCGAGTAGTCGGGCACGTTGGTGACCACGATCCCTGCCCGGCGGGCTGCCTCGAGGTCCACGTTGTCCACTCCTATCCCGTAGCGGGCGATTATCCGGCACCGCTCCAGCGCGGAGATGGACTCGGCACTCCAGGGGAGATAGGTGTTGAGGATGGCGTCGGCATCGGCGGCCACCTCCAGGACGTCGGCCACGGAACCCTCCGCCACCACCAGCTCGGCGTCGATCTCGCTCAGCAGTGACCGCTCGGTGTCGACGGTGGGGAACACCTGGTCGCTGACGACCACCTTGAAACTGCTCATGATTCTCCTCGGAGTGAACGCGGACAGACTCCAGAGGTTGCATAGTATATGATCGAGTCTGATCGCCGGTCGGGCGACGTGAAGCGACGCAGAGGGATAGTCGATGGCGGACAGAGTGAGGACGGCCAGTGTGGGCCTGGGATGGTGGGGAAGGGAGCTAGCCAAGGCTGCGCGGGCTACGGGGCGATTCGAGATCACCACCTGCTTCGCCCGCACCCCCGAGACTCGCCAGGAGTTCGCCTCCCAGGTGGGTTGTGCCACCGCCTCCAGTCTGGAGGGGGTGCTCTCCGACCCCGACGTGGAGGCGCTGCTGGTGGCCACCTCCCACCAGAGCCACCGAGAGATCATCGAGGCGGCCGCCGACGCGGGGAAGCACGTGTTCGTGGAGAAGCCTCTCACGCTTTCGGTGGAGGACGGCAGGGCGGCGGTGCAAGCAGCCGAGACCGCCGGCATCGTGCTCCAGGTGGGCCACCAGCGCCGGCGCCTCCCGGCCCACAGGGAGATGCGCCACCTGATCGAATCAGGGGAGATCGGCGACATCC
>JBKHJQ010000433.1:0-2536 GCA_046538055.1 Actinomycetota bacterium | reverse complement strand
TCGGGAGGGTTGCATCCCCGGGTGATGCCGGCGGCGGCCAGGGCGTCGATGTCGGCACGATGGACGGAGTCGGCGGTGTCGACGAAGGCGGATTCCTCGGCGGTGGGGAGCGACAGGGCCCGGACGAGGAAGCTGGCCATCTGGGCGCGGGTGACGGGCTGGGTGGGGCAGTAGAGGTCGTTGTCGGGAGGGTTGCATCCCCGGGTGATGCCGGCGGCGGCCAGGGCGTCGATGTCGGAGGCGTGCACGGTGCCTCCCACGTCCCGGAACGGGCCGTCCGAGGATGCAGGCAACTCCAGCGCCCGCACCACGAAGCTGGCCATCTGGGCGCGGGTCACGGACTGCGTGGGGCAGAAGCGGGTGTTGTCGGGAGGGTCGCAGCCCCGGGTGATGTCCGCCGCCGCCAGTCCGTTGATGTCGGATTCGTGCACGGAACCGTCGTCGTCGATGAAGGACCCCCGGCCGTTGGTGGACTCGCCCACCGCCGTGGCGGACCACACGCCTCCCACCAGCACCGCCCCGGCCGTCACCACCACCGCCAGATGCCGTTTTCGCGCACCAGATGCGGGCCATAGCCAGCGTTTGATGCGCCAAAACGGGGGAGGGGGGGTCATGACAGGGTCACCGAGGCCAGCAACAGGTTGACCTCATCGACCACGTCGGCCCGGTCGATGTGGCTTCCCACGACGACATAGAGGCAGAAGGGCCTGCCGTCGATGTTGAAGAAGCGCTGTAGGCCCGACTGGCCCGGGAGGCCGTGCTGGAGGGCGTTGCGGTCGAAGTCGCGGGGATGGATCAGCGGGATGCCACGGGTGGAGAACAGAGGGCGGTCTGCCGACTCCGGGCCGTACTCGAAGAGGGCGACGAACACGTCGCCGGGGCGCATGACGACAACCGCCTCGGCCCCGAAGTCGGCCCGTTCCGCCGGCAACGGGAAATTAGAGAAGTGGGCCACGCGGGGACGGCGGGAAACGCCCTGGGGCGAGATATCACCACCCCGGGCCACCTCCCCTTCCCACCCGGGTGGCAGATCCACCGCCATCCCGGCTGCCTCCAGACGCATCAGGCCACCCCCCACATTCCCGTTCCCACCGCTATCACCACGAAGGCCAGGCCCACCGCCCGGGCGACCGGGGTTGCGGCCCGTGCCATGCTCCGGCTGAAGGAGGTGAGCCGGGAAGGCCGATCGATCCAGCCGGCCGCCAGCGGGAAGAGGGAGCGCCCCACACCGAAGGCCGCCCCGATCATCGCCCCGGGCACCGCTCCTCCGCTCACCAGCGCCACCAAGGCCGTGGCCCAGACTCCCCAGGTCACGACGTAGGTGGCCAGTCCCGCACCCAACTGCGCCCCGAAGGCGGCTCCGTAGACCCAGCCGCGGAACGATCCGATCCAGTCCTCGTTCACCTGCCGGCGCGGACCGGGCGGGCGAACGCCGGCCAGGTCGGCGGCTCCGGCGGCCAGGATCGCCGCCGCCATCACCACCCAGCGCCAGTCGCCTCCTGGCAGAAAGGAACCGGATGCTCCGAGGAGGGCACCGCCCAGTGATCCAGCGCCTACCGCCCCCACGACGAATGCGCCGGCGGTGAGAGGCCATCGGTTGTGCCGTGCCCGCTCCCCGAGCGGGTGGATGCTGGTCAGCATCGACTCCCCTCAGGGGGACCAGTGGGAGCGGATGGCAGCCAGGGTGGCCACCAGCATCGCGGTGACTGTCACTCCTCGTCTCCGTGTGGGTTGCGGTAGAGGCTGGCATCGCCGGGGCGGATGCCGGCCGCGTCCAGCTGCTGCTGAGTTCGGCGGGCGCGACCGGCGGTGCCGGCAGACCCTCCGTGCCCCGCATCGGCCATGGCCGCCCCCAGGAGGTCGCGCACGTGCTGCCACGACCCGGCCGCACCCTCGCCGACGACGGATCCGCCGGTCGCCTCCACCATCACGAAGTAGGGAGACACCGGCACCCGGAAGGCGTCCCAAGCCTCCGACGACATGATCGTCTTCACCGACGGCGGCGCCATCTGGGAGATGCGGGCGGGGCTCTCCTCTGTGGGGCTTCGTGTCACGACGACGGGACGCACATCGGGAGCGGGCATCTCCGCCCCGGCGGTGAGCTCGTCCCAGAACGGGCGGCAGGTGGCACAACCGCTGGAGAGGAATGCCAGGAGCACGAAGCCGCGGCTCTCCCGCAGCGCCACGGCCGCCGTGTCACCCTGGGGCGTCACTCCGCTCACCGCCTCGGGGGCGCGGCCCACGGCACGCCGGGTGACCTGGAGCCCCTCTGCCTGTCCGGTCGGTTCGCCCCCGTCCAGGGCATGGAGCCGCCGGAGGATCTCGGCGTGGGACCTGAGGAGTCCTGCCACCAGGACGACGAGAAGGGCGATGACCACACCCTCGATGATGACGAGGGCCGTCATGTGAGCTTCCCCCAAACCACAGGGACGTCGCCCGCCGAACCGAACTGGAATGTGGTGTCCGCCGACCCGGAGCTGAGGCTGTTGCGCAAGTGCCATGCCCCGGCGTCGAACCAGCCGGGGCGGTCCACGCC
>JBKHJQ010000037.1:0-11416 GCA_046538055.1 Actinomycetota bacterium | reverse complement strand
GGGCAATCCGCCTGCCAGATCGCAGAGGAGATCCACGAGTCAGGACGCCGCACGTACCTGTGCGTGGGCCGGACGAGACGGCTCCCCCGCCGCTACCGGGGACGCGACGGCGTCTGGTGGGCGACCAGGCTCGGGATGCTGGACCAGACCGTCGACCAGCTCGACTCCCCGGCCGAGAGGTTCGTCCCCAACCCCCTGATCTCCGGCAAGGACGGAGGCCACGACATCGACCTCCACGGGTTCGCCCGCCAGGGGATCACCCTCCTGGGACGCCTGGAGGACGTGCGGGACGGCCGGGCGATGCTGGCGCCCGACCTCCACGACCGCCTGCGGGGAGCCGACACCATGGTCGATCAGTTCCGCCAGGCCGTCGACAAGCTCATCGCAGAGGAGGGTCTCGACGTCCCTTCCCAGGAGATCGAGGACGAGCCCCGGGTGGGATACGACCACGAGATCATCCCCGAGCTCGATCTGTCCGCCGCCGGGATCGAGACGGTCATCTGGGCGACCGGATACCGCTGGGACTTCGGGTGGATCGACCCGCCCGTCCTCGACGAGTACGGCTACCCGCTCCAGACCCGGGGGGTGACCGAGCACCCCGGCCTCTACTTCCTGGGGCTGCACTGGATGCACACACTGAAGTCGGGGTTGCTCCTGGGTGTGGGCGACGATGCCGCCCACGTCACCGCCCACCTGAACGAGTACCGCTGACCCACCCCGGGACCCCTTTGTCCCGTTCTCGCGCATCAACTGCGGCCTATAAGGCCGCATTTGATGCGCGAAAACGGTCTTAGGAGAGGGGGCGGCCCATCCCCAGGTAGTCGAGACCGGCCGCCCGCACCTTGGCGGGATCGAGGAGGTTGCGGGCGTCGACCACCCGATGGCCCCGCATCAGCTTCCGGACCTGCGTCACGTCCACCTCGGCGAACTCGCTCCACTCGGTGAGCACCACAAGGACATCGGCCCCCCGCACGGCCTCCAGGGCGGAGCCGGCGGCCTCCACCTCCTCGCAGGAGGCCTCCGGGTCGTATGCGATGACCTCGGCGCCCTCCTTCTGCAGCAGCCGGGCGACCCGCAGGGCCGGTGACTCCCGGACGTCGTCGGTCCCGGCTTTGAAAGCCAGTCCCCACATGGCCACCTTGCGGCCGCGCAGGCCGCCGCCGGCCGCCTGTCGGACCTTCTCGGCCACCCGGTTCCTCTGCATGGCGTCTGCCTCGATCACCGACTTGAGGAGCTTGAAGTCGTAGCCCGCCTCCTCGGCGACGCCGATGAGGGCCTCTGTGTCCTTGGGGAAGCAGGAGCCACCGTATCCCGGACCCGGCTGCAGGAAGTGCGGGCCGATCCGGTGATCGCGGCCCATGCCGTCGATCACGTGGAGGATGTCCGCTCCCACCGCCTCGCACAGGTTGGCGAGCGTGTTCACGAACGTGAGACGGGCGGCCAGGTAGGAGTTGGAGGCGTACTTGATCATCTCCGCCGACGTCGGGTCGGTGATCACCGCCGGGACGCCCTCGACGTACAGGTCCACCACCGCCTGTGCCACCTCGGGGGTGTCGGCGCCCACCACGATCCGATCCGGCTCGAGGAAGTCCTTCACCGCGCTGCCTTCACGCAGGAACTCGGGATGGGAGGCGATAGGGACGGAGCTTCCCAATGCCGTGAGGCGCTTGGCGAACCGACCCGCCGAGCCGGGCGGGACGGTGGACTTGACGACGAATTTGGCGTCGTCGGCGACGGCCGTGGCGATCTCGTCGAGAACATCCTCCACGTAGTGGAGGTCGGCCTTCCCGTCGGGACCGGACGGGGTGGGAAGGCACAGGAAGACGAACTCGGCGCCGTCCACCGCCTCGATGTTGTCGGTGTGATAGGTGAGCCGGCCGTCGGCGTGGCCGGTGTTGAGCATCTCCTCCAGCCCTGCTTCGTATATCGGGACTTCCCCCGCCCGCAGCGCCGCCACCCTCTCGGCCACCCGCTCTCCCAGCCGGACGCGATGGCCAAGGTGGGCCAGTCCCGCCGCGGTCACCAGACCGACGTAGCCTCCGCCGATCACTGCGATGTTCTTCATGCTTCTTCTCCTCACGACACCGGCTCGCCGGCATCCGCGCCGAGTATCACTACCGCGTCTACCCCGGCGGGGACGCTTCCCACTTCCACCTGCCCGAATCCGAGGTCGTCTACCAGCTGGGAGGCGGCCGACCGATGGGCGGCATCCACCATCACCAGGGTCGACTCCAGCTCCTCGGTGGCGTTATCGACCCGGTTGACCGTGTAACCCGCTCCATCGAGGTGCGATGCCCACTCCGCGGCGGCCCCCGCGATCCCGTTTCCGTTCAGTACGTCGACCGACAAGATAGCCTCCACCTGCTGGTCGTCTATGAGTCGACCGTTCCTGAATCCCTCCAGCATCTCGTCGGCGGCAGGCTGCTCCAGGAGCTGCACGGACGCCCCGTTGCGGGTCGATCCCCGGGTGGGGAGGGTGACAGCTTCGATGTCGGAGCCACCCACGTCCCTCATGGAGAAGGCGAGCTCCGCCAGGGAGGAGTCTGCCAGAGCCGCATCCACCGTCATGTGGCGGGCGATGGACGCCACCACCGGGCCGGTCTCGGCCAGCGTGGAAGGACGCTTCAGGCGCGAGAGGATCCCCATGACCAGAGCCTGCTGGCGCCTGGTTCGACCGATGTCCCCGGCGTCGACGCTCGTCCAGGTGCCGTCCCGCAGCTCCTGATAGGTGCGGCTGCGGGCGTAGGCCAGAGCCTGGAAGCCGTCCAGGGTGACGGTGCCGGCGGGGACGTCCAGGCGCGACTTGGGATCGCGGGCCGGATGGGGAAAGGTCATCTCCACTCCGCCCAGCTCATCGACGAGCGACTGGAAGCCGGCGAAGTCCACCTCGACGTAATGGTGGATGGGAAGGTCGAATGCCTCCCGCACCGTCCGCACCATCAGGGAGGCGCCGCCGAAGGCGTAAGCGGCGTTGATCTTGTCCTCGCCGTGGCCGGGCACCGTCACCAGAGTGTCACGGGGGATGCTGAGCAAGAGGACCCGGCCCTCGGCGCGGTCGATCCGGGCCACCATCACCACGTCGCTCCGTGCTCCCCCGAAGTCTCCGAACAGGTCAGTGTCGACCCCCTCCCGGCTGTCGCTGCCGATCACCAGGAAGTAGAGGGGCTGGGAGGAGACGGTGGGACGGACGTCCAGCTCTGCGACGACTTCCTCGTCCCGGCGGGCGTTGTCCCGGAAGGCGTCCTCGGCCGACCTGATCGTCCACCACACCCCCAGGGCGGCCAGGTTGGCTGCCACGAGCAGGGCCAGGGTGGCGATCTTCAGCCAGCGGGGCAGGACGCGGTGCGATCTCTTGGGGGAAGCAGCGGAATACCGGGCCATGGCGATGAGACGTATGAAGGCTACCACGGGTTCGCATCCGTCCCGGGTTGGGTTCGTGCTCTCGCCGCCACTCGGTAACCTCCCCGCAGACGACGCAGCCAGGAGGTGTCTGTGGCGGTCCTCGAGCACGAGGGCACCTACCCGATCATGTACAGGAGCTATGCGGTGCCGGTGGGAGCCGGCTATCGCCCCGGCTACCTGGCCCGCCCCGATCGGGCCGGGAGGTTCCCCGTCGTGATCGTGGTACCGGATCTGGACGGGATGACCTCATTCGAGAAGGACGTGTGTCGGGCCTTCGCTCGCCATGGACTCGCCGCCCTCACCCTCGATCTGTACCGGAACCGGTCCGGTGATCCCATCCACGACTACCAGAGCCTCTCGGACCGGCAGGCGATGACCGATCTCGACGAGGTGCACGAGTTCCTGGCCAGCGACGACATAACCTGGACGTCGGCCGAGGCGATGGGAATGCTGGGGCTGGACGTGGGGGGACGGTTCGCCCTGGCCACGGCCGCCCATCGGCGCTGGGTCCGGGCTCTCGCCCTGTGCTATACGCCCCTCACAGGGGACGAGGAGCGTGAGATCCAGGTCGCCGAACTGCTGGAGGGGCTGTCGGTGCCCGTCCTGGGACTGTACGGGGCCGAGGACGACCTGATAGACACCGGCACGGTGGACGAGGCTCAGAACCGCAACACCACCGGGCAGTGGCTCCTCTACGAAGGTGCCGCCCACGGGTTCCTCAACATCGACGGCGACACGTTCGACGTAGACGCCGCTTCCGACGCCGCCCAGCGCCTCGTGCAGTTCTTCCTCCAGACCCTGCCGGAGGCCCAGCCGGACGAAACCGGCTTCTGACCCGCTTGGCGCGCGTTCAGAGGGCCGTATGGAGGCTTCTGAGGGTGCCAGTACGGCCTAGAGGGCCCGCAGGTGGCGGATCGCCCCGGCGGAGAGGGAACGGGACCGCCCATCGGACGTGACCACCTGCAGGGAACCGTCGGCGGATATGCCCACCGCCCGGCCCCGCCCGTCCGGTTCCCAGGAGATCTCCTGGCCGAGGGTGACGCATCCTTCCCGGTACTCGTCCCCCGGCCACCGCTCCGGGCCCCGATCCACCAGGGCCAACAGCGACTCCGCCCAGGCGACACCAAGGCGGGGCCCCTCCTCCCGACCGGGATCGGAGGGAAACAGGGCACCCGCCCCGGGAAGGGGATCGGGCCAGTACAGGTTCAGCCCCAGCCCCGCCACCACGACTCCGTCGCGAGCTTCCACCAGGATGCCCCCCACCTTGCTCGCACCGACCACCAGGTCGTTGGGCCATTTGAGACCCACGGCAGGGCCCAGGGTACGGCGGGCCGCCACCCCCGCCACGAGAGGCAGCAGCGGAAGGCGGTCGGGAGCCCATGCGGGGATCATCCCCACCGAAGTGGCCACCGCCCGCGGTGCCGTCACCCATCCGGACCCCGACCTTCCCCGTCCCCCCGTCTGGCGGTGGGCGACCACCACCGCCGGCCGCCCGGGCGCGGCCCGCTCGCGGGCTTCGTCCTGGGTGGATGCCACCTCGTCGAAGGTCCACGACGAATATGGTGTATCCACAGCACCTCCCGGGGAGTCCAAGGTATCTGAGATGGAAACCGAAGCGCGCATCGAGCAACTTCGCAAGCTGCGGGAGGAGGGCCTCCACGCCGGCAGCCAGCGGGCCATCGACCGCCAGCACGAACAGGGCAAGCTGACCGCCCGGGAGCGGATCGAGACGCTCCTCGACAAGGGATCCTTCAACGAGATCGACCTGTTCGTGCGCCACCAGGCCCTCGGCTTCGGCATCGAGGACAAGCGCCCCCTGGGTGATGCGGTCGTCACGGGCTACGGGACGGTGGACGGGCGGAACGTCTTCGTCTACGCCGAGGATTTCACCGTCTTCGGGGGGAGCCTGGGGGAGGCGGTGGCCGACAAGATCTGCAAGCTCATGGACATGGCCCTGGAAGTGGGGGCCCCGGTCATCGGTCTCAAGGACTCCGGTGGGGCCCGCATCCAGGAAGGAGTCTCCTCGCTCGACGGGTACGGGAGGATCTTCGAGCGCAACGTGCGGGCGTCCGGCGTCATCCCCCAGATCTCGGTGATCATGGGGCCGTGCGCGGGCGGGGCCGTCTACTCCCCCGCCATCACGGATTTCGTGATGCAGGTGGACAGGACCAGCCACATGTTCATCACCGGCCCCGACGTGATCAAGACCGTGACCGGTGAGGAGGTGACGATGGAGGAGCTGGGAGGCGCCGCCGCCCACGCCTCCACCTCGGGGGTAACCCACTTCGTGTTCCCCACGGGCCAGGATGCACTGGAGGCGATCCGCTACCTGTTGTCCTTCCTCCCTCAGAACAACCTGGAGATTCCCCCCTACTTCGCCCCGGCCGACAGCCCGGACCGCATCGAGGACTCGCTGGACGAGATCATCCCCGATTCCAACAACCAGCCCTACGACATGGTGGAGGTGATCGAGTCGGTCGTGGACGACGGCGAGCTCTTCCAGGTGCATGAGCGGTGGGCGCCCAACATCGTGGTGGGATTCGCCCGCCTGGATGGACACTCCGTGGGGGTGATCGGCAACCAGCCCGCCACACTGGCCGGAACCCTGGACATCGCCGCCTCCGAGAAGGGAGCTCGTTTCGTCCGCTTCTGCGATGCGTTCAACATCCCCCTGATCACATTCGTCGACGTGCCCGGGTTCCTTCCCGGCGTGAGCCAGGAACACGGCGGGATCATCCGCCACGGCGCCAAGCTGCTGTACGCCTACTGCGAGGCGACCGTTCCCCGTGTGACGGTGATCACCCGCAAGGCCTACGGCGGTGCCTACCTGGTCATGAACGCCCGGGGAGTGGGAGCCGACCTGGTATTCGCCTGGCCGTCCGCCGAGATAGCGGTGATGGGCGCGCAGGGGGCGGTGGGGATCATCTTCCGGCGGGAGCTGAAGGAGGCCCCCGACCCCGACGCCCGCAAGGAGGAGCTGATCGCCGACTACGAGGAGCGGTTCAACAACCCCTATCGGGCGGCGGAGCTGGGCCTGGTGGACGACGTGATCGAGCCACGGGAGACACGTGTCAAGCTGATCCGGGGGATGCGCATGCTCCGCACCAAACGCGACACGCTGCCCCAGAAGAAGCATGGCAACATCCCGTTGTGAGCGCTATGCGATCGACAGGTGTCATATGGCGCCCGCCGTGGATGTGTGTAGTGAGTAGTGGGTGGTGAGTCATGGGTCCCGCCTCACGATGCACCGGAATCGTCCGCGAAAGCGGTCCGCCGAGTCTTGACCCGGCCATGCAACGCGATCAAGCCTCTCCTGAGATCGTCGACTCGCCGCAGCGGGTCCTCCATCTCGGCATCCGCGAGGATGCCCAGGTGTTGCGCGATGAGCAATTGGCTTTGAAGCTCGCACACCGACCCAATGGCAATTCCCAGGAACCGGGCCATATCCCCTCGACCAGGTCTGCCACAGCCTTCGGCGATGTTCGAGGACACGGACACCGCTGCCGCCCGCATCTGGGCTCGCAGCCCGTATTCCTCTGCGGCAGGAAGGTTCTCCGTCGCTCTGTAGATGGACACCGCGGTATCGACAGCCTCGTGCCACACATGGAGCCTTCTGAAGTCCTGCACCCTTGCTGGCCTACCATGCCAACAGCGTCAGGGGAACCCCTATACCAGAGGACACGCGTAGGCAGCTGATGGGACCCACTACTCATAACTCACCACTCAGTACCGGCCGGCGCCGACTGTTGACCGGTTTCTCCCCCATCCGGCCAGGCGGACTCTTCGTCGGTGGGCTGCCATGACAGTCCCAATCTCGCGTTTGCTGGTGGCGAACCGGGGGGAGATCGCCGTGCGGGTGATCCGCACGGCGCGGGACATGGGGATCCGCACCATCGCCGTCTACTCGGAGCTGGACCGGGACGCCCTCCATGTCAACCTGGCGGACGAGGCATGGAACATCGGCCCCGCCCCCGCCGCGGAGTCCTACCTCAACCAGGAGTCGATCCTGCGGGTCGCCTCCGAGGCCGGGGCGGATGCCGTCCATCCCGGCTACGGGTTCCTGTCCGAGAATGCCTCCTTCGCCCGGGCTGTGGAGGACGCCGGCCTCACATGGATCGGGCCCCCGGCGTCTGCCATCGAGCTGATGGGCGACAAGATCACATCCCGTCGGACCGCCGAGGCGGAGGGCGTGCCCACCGTCCCGGGGGTCACCGAGCCGGTTGCGGACGCGGCCCGGGTGCGGGAGCTGGCCGAGGAGTTCGGATACCCCATCGCCATCAAGGCCGCCCATGGCGGAGGGGGAAAGGGCCTTCGGGTGGTGACCGCCCCCGGGGAGCTGGAGGCGGCCCTGGAAGGGGCACAGCGGGAGGCCGACGCCTACTTCGGCAACCCCGAGGTGTACGTCGAGAGGTACCTGGAGGAGCCGCGCCACGTCGAAGCCCAGATCCTCTTCGACACCCACGGCAACGGGATCTTCCTGGGAGAGCGCGACTGCTCGGTCCAGCGCCGGCATCAGAAGCTGATAGAGGAGACGCCCTCCCCCGGGTTCAGTGAGGAGCAGCGGGAGGCCCTATCCAAGGCCGCCCTGGCGGCCGGCCGCTCCTGTGGCTATGTGAACGCGGGAACCGTGGAGTTCCTGGTCGACAAGCACGGCGACTTCTACTTCCTGGAGATGAACACCCGCCTGCAGGTGGAGCACACGGTGACCGAGATGGTGACCGGCCTCGATCTGGTGGAGTGGCAGATCCGGATCGCGTCGGGCGAGACCCTGGAACTGGAGGATGTCGTCCCCCGGGGCCATGCCATCGAGTTCCGGATCAACGCCGAGAACCCCTTCCAGGGTTACGCCCCCACCCCCGGCCAGGTGGTGGAGTGGCGGGAGCCGGCCGGTCCCGGAGTGCGGGTGGACGGCTGGATCACAGCCCAGACCCGTGTCAGCCAGTACTACGACAACCTCATGGCGAAGCTGGTCGTGTGGGGGCATGATCGGGAGCGGGCCATCACCCGGGGCAGACGCGCCCTCGGCGAGTTCGTCGTGAGAGGCGTGCACACCACCATCCCCGCCCACCTGGCGGTTCTCACCCACGACGACTTCCTGGAGGGGCGACATCACACGAAGTGGATGGAGGAGTCTCTCCAACTGGGAGAGGAAGTGCCGCTCGCTCCGCCCGCACTGCCCGAGGAGGAAGAGCTCGAGGAACGCTCCATGACCGTCGAGATCGGCGGCCGGCGGTTTGCCGTGAAGTTCTGGGCGCCGGAGCCGCGGGCGGCGGGCGGCCAGGTCCGTCGCCGTCCCCCCAAGCTGGACGGATCCCAGCCGACCTCCTCCGACGGAGTGATCACCGCGCCCATGCAGGGCACCATCGTCAAAGTGCACGTGAAGGCGGGGGAGTCGATCGACACCGACGACCCCATCTGCGTCCTGGAGGCGATGAAGATGGAGAACGAGGTCCGCTCCCCTTCCTCGGGCGAAGTCGTGGATCTGCGGGTGCAGCCGGGTGACACGGTGTCGAAGGGAGCTGTCATCGCCGTGGTGAGGTGATGGTGTCGATGGAACCGGACACGGCCTGGCAGCTCCTCATATCCCGGCCCGTGGCGGTCCTCGCCACCATCGACCCCGACGGCTCCCCCCACCTGGTCCCGTTCACCTTCGCTCCCCTGGAGGGGCGCACGCTGGTATTCGCAGTCGACGACAAGCCCAAGGCGTCCCGCTCCCTCCGGCGGCTGGAGAACATCGCCCGTGATCCCCGGGTCACGGTCCTGGCCCACCACTACGGAGAGGACTGGTCGGAGCTGTGGTGGGTGAGAGCCCGGGGCACCGCCTCGATCTCGGACGTGGCACCACCCGGGGCGGAGCGGAGGCTGCGGGATCGCTACCCCGACTACCGGGAGCAGGCGCTCTCCCCCTGGGTGACCATCGACGTCGGCGAGGTGCGGGGCTGGTCGGCGTCGACTCCGGATGCCTCGGGGCGGCCCGTAGACTCGGGAGGAGGCGACCCCGAGTGAGGTACGGGCCATGGCAGTGAGTTCCACGATGCGCGAGCTGGGCACGGAGGCTCCCCCCTTCTCCCTCGGGGACGTCCGGAGCGGCGAGATGGTCTCCTCGGACGACCTGAATGCCGGTCCGCTCCTGGTGATGTTCATCTGCAACCACTGCCCGTATGTGAAGCACGTGAGGCCCGGTCTGGTGGCGCTGGGCGAGGACTATGCCGACGCCCCCATCGACATCGTCGCCATCAGCTCCAACGACGCCCAGAACTACTCCGATGACGCTCCCGGGGAACTGGCCAGGGTGGCGGAGGAGGCCGGCTACGGGTTCCCCGTCCTCTTCGACGAGACCCAGGAGGTGGCCCGCGCCTACGGGGCGGTGTGCACCCCCGACTTCTTCCTGTTCGACGCCGACCGGCGCCTGGTGTATCGGGGCCAGTTCGACGACTCCCGACCGGGCAGGGAGGTGCCCGTGACGGGACGGGACCTGCGGGCGGCCATGGACTCCGTCCTGGCGGGGGATCCGCCTCCCGACGAGCAGCGCCCCTCGGTGGGATGCTCCATCAAGTGGAAGCCGGGCAACGAGCCCGTCACCATCGGCTGAGGCGACGGCTCACTCCGCGGCGTCGGTGATCGCCTCCGACATGGAGGGGTGGATCATGAGCGTGTCGACGAGTTGGGACACGGTCACCCGGGCGTTGACCGCCAGGGCGATGGTGGAGATCAGCTCCGAGGCGCGATGGCCCACGATCGTCCCCCCCCAGCACCACCCCGGTGGCCGGATCGGAGATGACCTTCACGAATCCCCGGGTGAACCCCTGCAGAACGGCCCTGTCGTTGGATGTGAAGGGGACCTTCGTGGTCCGCACCTTCCGTCCCTCGGCCGCGGCCACGACCTCCTCCAGGCCCACCGAGGCGATCTCCGGTTCGGTGAAAACGGCCTGGGACACCTTGGAGTAGTCGATGGGGGTCACCGGGACGCCCACCGCATCCAGGGCGATCTTGCGACCCTGCATGGCCGCCACCGACGACAGCGGCATCTGGCCCGTGCAATCGCCCGCGGCGTAGATGTGGGGTACGGACGTGCGCTGCATCCCGTCCACCGTCACATAGCCACGATCCGTCTCCACCCCCGCGTTCTCCAGGCCCAGGCCCTCGGTGAGAGGGACGGAGCCGATGGCGAGGAGAGCATGGGAGCCTCGCACCACCCGCCCGTCGTCGCAGCGCACGGTGACCTGGTCGCCGTCCTGTTCGATGGCTTCCGCCCGCGCCCCGATGAGCAGCTTGACGCCCCTGTCGAGGAAGTCCTCCTCCAGGACGGCCGCCACCTCCGGATCCCGGTGCGGCAGGATCTGCTGGCGGGAGACGACCAGGGTCACCCGGGACCCGAGGGACTGGAAGATGTGAACGAACTCCACACCCGTCACTCCCGAGCCGATGACGATGAGGTGCTCGGGGATCTCGGGGAGGTCGTACACGTCGCGGGTCGTGAGGACCCTCTTCCCGTCCACCGACGCCCAGGGGGGAACCCGGGGCACCGACCCGGTGGAGATGAGGGCCTTGTCAAAGGAGATCCTCTGCTCTCCCTCCTCGGTGGTGACCAGCGCGGTGTGCCCGTCCTGGAACTCGCCGCGGCCCCGGATCAACTCGACCGACTGCGACTCCAGCAACTCCACCAGCGACCGGTTGATGTCACCGGTGATGTCCTTGATCCGCCGGGACAGGTTGGCGACGTCCACCGCGCCCGGCTCGATGCTGAGGCCCAGCTTGACGGCGTCGCGCAGGACCGAGACACGGATGGCGGAGGCCGTCATGGTCTTGGAGGGAATGCAGTCGAGAAGGTGCGCTCCCCCGCCCACGATGTCCTTTTCCACCACCGTCACACCCGCTCCCCGGGCGGCGGCGGTGGTGGCAAAGGTGGTCCCGGCCGGGCCTCCCCCTATCACGAGGAAGTGGGGACGACGCGTATCCACGGCTGGCACCCGCGACAGGGTACCGGCGGGTAGGCCCAAGAGCCGTTTTCGCG
>JBKHJQ010000432.1:0-2554 GCA_046538055.1 Actinomycetota bacterium | reverse complement strand
CGCGAGACCGAGCGGGCCGAACTCCCCTCGACCACGGCCGGCTGGGAGGCGGGGAAGGACGGCGCCTCGGCACCGTCCTCCCCCGCCTCCTCGATCCGACAGATGGGCTGGCCCTGGGGAACCCCCTGGTTGATGGGAACCAGGCCCCGCACGACGCCGTCGGTCGGCGCCTCTATGTCGACCGCCACTTTCTCCCCCTGGGCTTCGGCGATGAGCTGGCCCTGGCGGACGCGGGCGCCCTCGTCCACCATCCAGGCGGTGATGACCGCTTCTTCGCCCTCCTCGGTGATGACGGGCATCAGGACGTCGACGGCCACCTTCTCACCCAGCCAACTGCTCGACGGCAGCCACGATCTTGTCGGCCGACGGCAGGGCGAACTGCTCCAGCGGCCGGCTGTAGGGGATGACGATGTCGGGTGTGGTAACCCGCACCGGAGGGGCGTCGAGGAAGTCGAACGCTCCCTCCACGACCGTGGTTATCACCTCGCCGGACAGGCCGAAGCTGTGGTAGTCCTCGTCGACGACGACGAGTCGCTGGGTCTTTTCCACCGACCGGACGATCGCGTCCCGGTCGAGAGGGACGAGGGAGCGCAAGTCGAGAACCTCGACGGAGATTCCCCTCTCGTCCAGGGTCTCGGCCGCATCCAGGGATCGATGGATGTCCATCGCCACCCCCACAACGGTCACGTCGGTCCCTTCCCTAACGACCTTCGCTTCCCCGATCGGCACCTCATAGGGCTCCTCCGGCACGGGGCCCGTGGCACGGGGATTGTGGGTCATCCACCCCAGTCCCTGCACGCCCTTGTGGAACATGTAGAGGACGGGGTTGTCGTCACGGATCGCGGAGATCATCAGGCCCTTGGCGTCGTGGGGGTTGGAGGGGATCACGATTTTCATTCCCGGCATGTGGGCGAATGTCGCCCACAGGGTCTGGGAGTGCTGCCCGGCATCTGAGTATCCGCCTCCCACGGCGGTGGTGAGGACCATGGGAACCTTGACGCTTCCTCCGCTGAAGTAGTGGATCTTGGCCATGTTGTTGTAGATCTGATCCATACAGACGCCGAAGAAGTCCACGAACATCAGCTCGGCGATGGGTCGCAGCCCGTTGATGGCCATGCCGACGGCGGCTCCGATGAATCCCGTCTCCGAGATGGGTGTGTCGATCACGCGATCCGGGCCGAAGCGGTCCAACAGCCCTTCGGTGGCGCCGAAGATCCCGCCGTAGACACCGATGTCCTCGCCCATGACGAGGACCGAGACGTCCCGTTCCATCTCCTGGCCGATCGCCTCGGCGATCGCCTTCTGGGTGGTGAGTTTGCGCTCGGTAGCGACTTCAGTGGTCATTCGGGCCTCCTTCAGGCGAAAACGTGCTCGAGGGCCTGGGCGGGTTCCGGATACGGGCTGGAGCGGGCGAATTCGAGAGCCTCGTCCACCTCCGCCTGCATCCGCTCCCGGATCTGTGCCATCTGCTCCTGGTTGAGGATTCCCTCCGACTCCAGCCGCTTGGAGTAAGCCTCGATGGCGTCTCCCTCGGCCATGGTCGCCTTGAACTCGTCGGTGCGGTAGACATCGGGATCACCCTCGAAGTGGCCCCACAACCGATCGGTCTTCACCTCGATGAGGCTCGGCCCCTCCCCGGCCCGAGCGCGGCTGATCGCCTCGCCCGCCACCTCGTAGACCGCCACCGGGTCGTTCTCCGCTACCAGCACCCCGGGAATCCCGTAGGACGCCGACCGGTCGCTGTTGTCGGAAACGGCAGTGACCTTCTCCTTCGGCACCGAGATGGCATAGGAGTTGTCCTCGCAGATGAAGACAGCCGGGACGTTCCAGGTGGCCGCAAGGTTGAGGGCCTCGTGGAAGGACCCCTGGTTGGCGGCGCCCTCACCGAAGAATGACACCGCAACGTTGTCGGTCCCCTTCCGCTTGAAGGCGAACGCCGCCCCTACCGCCACCGGAATCCCCTCCCCGATGATCCCCGAGCACCCGAAGTTGGGCTCGGTGGAGAAGAGATGCATGTGGCCTCCCTTGCCCCGGCCCAGGCCGGTCTCCTTGCCGAAGATCTCGGCCGCCATCTTCCTCAGGTCTACCCCCTGGGCGATGGCGAAGTGATGTGGCCGGTGGGTGCCGACGATGGCGTCGCCTGCCTTCAGGTGCGGCCGAACACCTGCCGCCACCGGCTCCTGGCCCGCCGCCAGGTGCATCTCGCCGGGAACGGTCCCGGCGGCGATGTCGAAGACCGGCTGCTTGCCCTCCAGGTAGACCTGGCGGAGCTGCTCCTCGAAGTACCGGATCTTCACCATCGTCGAGTACATGTCGACCAGGTGGTCCTCGGGTATGGCCATACGCAACCTCCTCGCTCGGCGATGACCTCTCTCTATCCGAACATACCCGTTACTACCTAGAGGAGAAGGTCCCGTCACCGGGGTGGAAGGCCGCCGCCAGGGCGCGGCCCGGGTCGAAGTCCCACGGCCCCGCCACCCCGGTGACGCTCGTGCGGGCTCCTTCCAGGACCCGGCGCTCCCCATCCAGGGCGACCACTCCGGTGGTGGGGGAG
>JBKHJQ010000036.1:0-11478 GCA_046538055.1 Actinomycetota bacterium | reverse complement strand
GGAGGGACGTCCACCACCCACGCCACCACCTCCACCACCGTGGACGACGACGACCTGGTGTCGATTCCCGACGGCGTGGAGGTGTTCCAGGTGGGGGCGGCCGGGTCCGTGACCGTGGAGGCCGTGTCCGGGCGCCTGGCCCTGGTCTCGGTGCAGCCGTCGGCGGGATGGAGCTTCGAGGTGGACAAGGCCGAGAGCGACGACATCCGGGTGGAGTTCGAGTCAGGAGCCGAGGCGGAGGCAGAGCTGCGGGTTCGCGTCCGCCATAGCGGGCTGGAGGTGGAGACCCGGTCCGGCTGATCAGGCTCCCAGCCGCATCCTCACGAGGGCCCCGCCATCGGGGCCCTCTCCCGTCTCCAGCCTCCCGCCCAGACGTTCGCACAGGGCACGGGCGATGTCGAGGCCCAACCCGGTCGATCCTCCCGTGCTGGCGCCGCGCTCCATCACCCCGGAGCCGGGGATCCCGGGGCCCTCGTCCGTCACGGCGACGACGGGGGTGCCGCGGTCGTTGGCCACCTCCACCGAGAAGGCGGTCCCGGGCGGCGTGTGCTGGAAGACGTTTCCGACCAGGGCGTCGAGGGCAGCGACCAGCTCCGCCCGGTCGACCCGCAGCGGGAGGGGCCCGGCGTCCAGCTCCGTGCTCAGGGTCCTGCCCTGCTCGGAGGCCAGCACCGACCAGAAGCCGAGCTGGCGTCCCACCACCTCCGCCACGTCCACCGTCTCCTCTGCGCTCCGTCCTCGCTCCCTGACCTCTTGGATGAGCTGATCTACGGCCTCCTCGGTCCTGTCCACTTGCCGGAGCAGGCCCCCGGGGTCCTGGCCGGGACCGAGCCGCTCCGCTTCCAGGCGCAGTGCGGTGAGCGGCGTGCGCAGCCGGTGGGATAGGTCAGCCAGCGCCTCCCTCTCCCCGGCGATGATGGACTCCAGCCGGGAGGCCAGCCCGTTGAGGGCCTGGGCCACCCGCTGGATCTCCGGCGGCCCGCTCACCTCGGCTCTGGCCTCCAGCTCCCCTTCTGCCAGGCGGTTGGCCACCTCCGACAGGCTGCGAGTGGGGGAGACCACCGTACGGCCCAGGCGGTCCGCCATGACCACCGAGCCCAGTATCAGGACGAGGGCCAGCCCCGCAAGGATGAGACTCGCCTCCCCCACCCCCGCCGACATCTCCCCGGCGGTGGCCTCCGCCACGACTCCTATCACTCCCTGGGGTGTGGCCACCGGGAGCCCGATGTACCAGGAGCCGCCTTCGGTGACCGAGCCGGACAGTCCCTCCCGCAGCCGGGAGGCGAGCGCTGCGGGGATCTCCACCGGGCCCAGGCGGCGCCCGTCGGGGAGGATCACTCCCGCCTCGGCCACCAGCGCAGCCTCGGCCATGTCGGGAGTCAGCTCCCCCTGCCCGCCGGCGGTCGCCACTGCCAGGGCTGCGGCGGTGGACTGGGCACGTTGCTCGGCCGCCACCTGGGCGCGTTCCATTGCCTGGCGGCGAACCAGGAGGCCCAGGGGCATTACGAAGGCCACCACCAGGAGCCCGGTGATGGCCAGCACCAGCCAGTTGAGGCGGCGTCTCATTCTCCCGGGTCCACCAGCTTCACACCCACCCCGTGCACGGTGTGGATGTAGCGGGGCCGGGAGGCCGACTCGCCCATCTTCTTGCGGAGCAGCGAGAGATGGACATCGATGGTGCGGTCGCCTCCCCCGAACGGCTGGCGCCAGACCTCGGCCAGCAGCTCCCGGCGGGAGACGACTTCCCCTTCCCGATCCGCCAGGTAGGCGAGGAGGTCGAACTCCTTGGGGGCCAGGTCGATCTCCCGGCCGTCCACCTCCACCCGACGTGAGCGGGTGTCGACTTCCAGGCCACCCACCCGCAGCACCGGGTCGGTGGGCTCGCCTTCCACCCGGCGAAGCACGGCCCGCATCCGCGCCTGGAGCTGACGGACCGAGAAGGGCTTGACCAGGTAGTCATCCGCTCCCGCGTCCAGCGTCCCGATCACATCCACCTCCTCCCCCCGGGCGGTGGCGGCGATGACCGGCACGCTCGACACGGACCTGATCATCCTCAAGAGCTCGGCGCCGTCCAGGTCGGGCAGTCCCAGATCCAGGATGACGAGGTCGGGTCGTTCCTCCACCACGAGGTTGAGGCCCGTGAGGGCCGTTTCGGCGGTACGCACCTGGTGGCCGTCGGACGCCAGGGTATCGCTGACCAGTCGCCGGATATCGGGGTCGTCCTCGATCAGGAGCACGGACGCCATGGCGGGAAGGCTAGGCACACCCCTCCGATCTTTAGGTTTCGTTGAGGAAATCCCGGCCGTCGGGCGGGCAACATGGGAATCATGTCGCGTCTCCTGATATTCGCCGCATGGCTGGTGGCCGCCGTGGCGGCCTCGGCCGTGGCATGGGCGGCACTCGACTCTGCCGACCGCCAGCTGGGATCGGGGCCGGCAGTGGTGGAGGTGCCCTCCGATTCCGCTTCCCCGCCGGCCCCCACCACTTCCGCCGCCGGCGCCTCCTCTCCGGCCGATCCGACCTCCCCGGACGCAACGCCCGCCTCCACCTCGTCGTCGGCGCCGGGGGTCTCCTCCCCGGCCGGATCCACCCCCGGATCGGACGGCCCCGCCCCCACCACCACGAGCACTGCCACTCCGGCCGGGTCGGGGGCCACCACCTCGACCACCACCTCGACCAGCACTACGACGACCACCACCACCACGACTCCGGAGCAGGAGACCACGACCACCGCCGGGGCGTGGACCGGCCTCACCGTGCCCTCCGGCGGGGGAGTGGTGGTGGTATCGCACCGGCCCGGGGAGGTGCGGCTGGAATCGGCCACCCCGGCGCCCGGGTATGCCATGGAGATAGACCACCGGGGACCGGACGAGGTCAGGGTCGAGTTCGAGGGGCAGTCCGACGAATACCGCATCCGGGTCAGATGGAGGGACGGCGCACTGGATACCGAGGTCGAGCGAGGGTGAGGATTGGATCCCGTTTGGCCACTATCTGTGCTTCCATGACCTGACGCCGGACCTCCGGCGGGGGACATAGAGCAAGGAGGAGTCCGTGGCCCTTCGCAAACTGCTGGTGGGGGCAGTCGCCACCACGATGGCCGTTGCCCTGGCGGTCCCGGCGGCGGGGGAGACCGTGGAGCAGTCCTTCGAGGACGAGACGTGGGATGAGGATCCCGACCAGAGCCTGGAGGACTCGATCGACGAGCTGCGGGAAGTCCATCCGTATCTGGTGGACGTTCGCACACTGGACATGATCCGGACCCGGACCCAGAGGGGCTTTCGCGGCCGGGGCCTGGAGGTGGTGATACCACCCGGAGGCTGGCGCGGGTTCGGCCCCTACGCCCGGCTCCCGGAGCCGGCGGACGAGGCCTGGTTCCGCTACTACGTCTATCTCTCCGATTTCCGGCCGGTGTCCTCGGGCAAGCTGCCCGGTCCGGCCGACGCCTCCCTCACATCCAGCGCCAAGGGGTGCAAGCCGTCCACGGAGACGGCGCCGGGGTGGTCCGCCCGGATGATGTTCGACACGCTGGGGACGGCCGGGGCCGGCCCGGGGGAGGTGCCCATCGGCTACTACCTGTATCACCTGGGCCAGGAAGGCGATTGCGGGGATGAGCTGATGTTCGGGATGGGGCTGGAGCAGCGCCGCTGGACATGCATCGAGGGGCACGTCGAGATGAACACCCCCGGCTCGGACGACGGCAGCATCCGCGCCTGGGTGGATGGGGAGCAGGTCTTCTCCCGGGGAGGCCTGGAGTTCCGCCGTCCCGGTGAGCCTCTCGGGGTCCGGGAGATGTGGGACAACGTCTACTTCGGAGGCCGCGATCCCACCCCCAACCGGCTGGGTCTGGTGCTGGACGAGATCGTGGTGGACACCGGCGGCCGCCTGGGGTGCCTCGATCCCTTCGTCGACGACAACGAAAGCGTGCACGAGGGTGACTTGACCGAGCTTCACGCCCGGAATCTCCTGTTCGGCTGTGGTGAGCGCCTGGCCTGCCCGTTCGACCGCCTCACACGGGCAGAGTTCGCCGCCATGCTGCAGCGTGTGATGCGGACCCCCTCCGGCCCCGACGCCTTCGCCGACGACGACGGCCACTGGGCGGAGGGGGCAATCGACTCCCTGGCCAGGGCAGGCATCCTCAGGGGATGCGATCCGCCCGCCAATAGCCGGGCCTGTCCCGATGAGCCCGTGACAAGGGGACAGGTGGCGGCCATGGTGCGCCGGATGCTGAGCCTCCCTGCTGCGGGAGAGGACGCCTTCTCCGACGACGACGGCCACTGGGCGGAGGGAGACATCGATGCCATCGCCGCCGCCGATATCACCCGGGGGTGTGAGGAGAGCCGGTACTGTCCCCAGCGCGACATGACCCGGGGGGAGGCGGGAACCTTCACTCTCCGGATCGACGATCGGCTCCGGGCCGTCCAGACTCTGGCACCGTTGCCCGACTGGCCGCCGGAGGGTCCCCCTCCCCCCAAGCCTCCCGAAGAGCGGGAGTGACCCCCCGGCGCGGCGGGAGCGAAACCTCAGTCGGCCCGGGTGATGCGGATGTTGCCGCTCACCGATTTCATCCGCACCGATACCGGCGGACCGCCTGCCGTCTGGGTCTGCTTGCGCTCGGGCAGGTCGACGCTGCCCGAGAACGTCCGGGCATCCAGCTCGACCGTCCTCCCGGCGGGAAGCGCCAGCCACACATCTCCCGAGACGGTGGATGCCTCCAGGTCCTCGCCCCCGTAGCGGGCGATCCGCACGTCGCCCGAGGCCGTGGATACGACCAGGTCCCCATCCACCCGGTCGAGGCGCACGTCGCCGGAGACGGTGGTGAGGATGGCCCTTCCCCCCACGCTCCGGGCCACGACGTCACCGGAGGCGGATCGCACCTCCAGGTGGGTCTCCACATCCCCCAGCGCCACGTCGCCCGAAGCCGTCTTGAGCGTGGCGGACCCGGCCCCCTCCACTGATATGTCACCGGAGGCGGTGGCTACCGAGACATGGGAATGCCCCAGCGTGGAGCGGACGTCGGCCGAAGCGGTTTGCGCGGTGAGGGACGAACCCGCCGGGGCGGCCACCCTCACCCGCGCCCGCCCCCCGCTGTCGATGAATCCCCGCTCGTAGGTCACATAGACCGTGTCCCCGCTCTGGTAGACGCGCCACGCTTCCGGCCGCCGGGTGTCCACCTCCACGAGCACCCGGTGAGCGGCGCCCTCCTCCAGGACGACCGAGCCGCTGGAGGCGGACACCTCGATCCCGACGGCATCGCCCACCGGGAACTGCTCCTGGATCACAGCTCGAACGTCTCCTCCACGCGGGTGCCGACGTTACTGCGGCGGGCCCGGGACCTGAGGGCATCCACCACCCAGGTGTTGATCGAATCCCCTGCCGAGGAGGCAGCATCCTCGATGGCTCCCTTGAGGGAGGGCGGGAGCCGAAGGGTGATGCGCGCCTGGGGGTCCTCGTCCAGGGGACGGTCCCCGGTCGCGAGAGGGGAGACCACCATCTCGGGGTCGCCGTTGCTCAGCCGGACCTCCACGCGCCGGTCTCCGAGCTGGGCCTCGATCTCGGTGGCGGCCTGCTGGGCCACCTCCAGCAGGGCCGATCGCACGGCGGGCCAGAAGGCCTCCATGAAGGCGGCGGCTTCCTCGGCCACCCCCGGATCCGCCAGCCGGAGCTGGGCCTCGATAGTCGTCTCGATCTGGGTGAGGACCGGATCGAGCCTCATCGTCCTTCTCCCCGCTCCGCCTCCAGGGGCATCCGGAGACGACGGTGGCGGCCGGCGTGATGGCGCCGGATCCGCTGCTCGATGACGGCATGGCCAAAGTCGAGGGTGGGAATCACCTGCTCCTCCTTTCCAGGGTGACATCACAATCAGTATGACATCATAATGATGTCACGATGACACTATGCCAGGGATAGCCCATGCCGTCAAGCTGGCATCATTCTGATGTCACTTGGGGCCGTTCCCATTCCCCGTCACCGCCTACCATCCGGCCGATGGACACAGGACGCATCGAGAAGGCGGTCCGGGAGATCCTGGAGGCGATCGGGGAGGATCCCGATCGGGAGGGTCTGGCCGAGACGCCCGCCCGCGTGGCCCGTTACTACGCCGAGATCTTCGAGGCGGTGGATCGCGACCCCGCCGAGGAGATCGACGCCTTCTTCGGGGCGGAGCACTATCAGGAGATAGTGATGGTGAAGGACATCCCCTTCTACTCCGTGTGCGAGCACCATCTCACCCCCTTCCACGGCAAGGCGCATGTGGCCTACCTCCCCCGGGGGCAGGTCACCGGCCTCTCCAAGCTCGCCCGGCTGGTGGAGGGGTTCGCCCGGCGTCCCCAGATGCAGGAACGCCTCACGGCCCAGGTGGCTGATGCCATCGAGCGGCGCCTGGACCCGCTGGGAGTCCTGGTAGTGATCGAGGCGGAGCACCTGTGCATGTCGATGCGGGGTATCCGCAAGCCGGGAGCGGCCACCGTCACCTCGGCCGTACGGGGGACGATGGCCACCGACAGCGCCACCCGCTCGGAGGCGATGTCGCTCCTCTTCGGCACACGGGCCTGAGGCCATGCACAGCCCCGCCCCAGGGCCACCCCGCTGGCGGCTCCGCAGTCGGGTCCTGGAGCTGGACCATCCCCTCGTCATGGGCGTGCTGAACGTCACACCCGACTCCTTCTCCGACGGAGGCCTGTTCCTGGCTGCGGATGCCGCCGTGGATCGGGGCCATGAGCTCATCCGCGAGGGTGCCGACCTGGTGGACGTTGGGGGAGAGTCCACCCGCCCCGGATCGGAGGGGGTGGACGCCGCCACGGAGATGGAGAGGGTCCTCCCGGTGATCTCGCGCCTGGCCCGGGCGGGAGCGGTGCTCTCCATCGACACCGCCAAGGCCGAGGTGGCGGCCGCCGCCGTGGAGAGCGGAGCCGAGGTGATAAACGACGTGTCGGCCGGCTCGGACCCGGAGATGCTGGGGGTGATGGCCGCCACCGGAGCCGGGGTGATCCTGTTGCACATGCAGGGAACCCCGCGCACCATGCAGGACGATCCCCGCTACGACGACGTGGTGGAGGAGGTCACCACCTACCTGGTGGACCGGGCCGAGATGGCCCGGGCGGCGGGGGTGGATCCCGGTTCGATCGTGATCGATCCCGGGATCGGGTTCGGCAAGACCCTGGACCACAACCTGGAGCTGCTGCGCGGCCTGGGCCGCCTCGTGGCCACCGGCTATCCCGTGATGGTGGGGGCGTCCCGCAAGGGATTCCTGGGTCGTATCACAGGTGAGGACGACCCCCGCGCCAGGGACGTGGCCACTGCCGCTGCCACGGCCCTGGCGGTGGCGGCGGGAGCCTCCGTGGTGCGTGTGCACGACGTAGCCGGGTCACGGCAGGCGGCGGCCGTGGCGGCGGCCGTGGCCCGGGTCCGGACTTGACGGGTTGAGTATCGTTGAGTAGCAAATGTCGAAGATGATGACGGGGTTGAAGCCCCGGGGGTTCATCTGGGTGATCGCTGATCGCCTGGCGGTTTCCGAGCGCATCGGTGGGGTGGGGTTCCAGCACCGGCGGGTGCGGCGGGAGGAGGAGATCGTGTGGCTGACCGACGAAGCGCGGATCAGCACGGTCGTGACCCTCCTCCCCGGCAACCAGAACGTCAACGCCTACCTGGAGGCGGGACTCTCCACCCACTCTGTGCCCGTCCAGGGAGAGATCGACCGGGAGGCATGCCGGCAGGTGTATGCGGCGCTGGACGAGGCGCTGGCGCCGGCCGGTGCCCGGGTCCTCGTCCACCGCGAGGTCATCGACGACGAGATGGCGGGCCTGCTGGGCGGCTATCTGGTGCACACGGGCCTCATCGAGGACCCGGTTCTGGCGGTGGCGGTCATCCAGGAGATCCTGGGGCGGCCTCTGGGACCTGCCGGCCGGGCCCTGGTTCATCCTGGGGGGCCGTGAGCGACAGGATCTCCGTCAAGGGCATCGAGGTCTATGCCTATCACGGCGTCCACGAGAGCGAGAAGGTGGAGGGTCAGCTGTTCTCGGTGGACGTGGAGATGGATCTCGACCTGGGCCCGGCCGTCGCTTCCGACTCCCTGGCCGACACGGTGGACTACGGACGCCTGGTGGAAGCCGTCCATGCCCGCGTGGGGGAGGAGCGGTTCGACCTGATCGAGGCGGTAGCGGGCCGGGTGGCGGACCTCATCATGGAGGACCCGAGGGTGATCGGGACCGAGGTCACCATCCACAAGCCGCAGGCTCCCATCTCGGTCCCGTTCCGGGACGTGGCGGTGACCGTGCGCCGGCGCCGGTGATCTACCGGGCGGCGGTGGCGCTGGGTTCGAATCTGGGAGATCGCCTTCAGACGCTCAGGGAGGCCGTGGCCGGCCTGGGCCGCCTGGGCCGCCTGGAGCGTGTCTCGTCGCTCTACGAGACTGCTCCGGTGGGTGGTCCCGAGCAGCAGGGTCGGTACCTGAACGCGGTGGTGGTGCTGGAAACCGACCTGGAGCCGGTCCGGCTCCTGGAGGGGATGCACCGCCTGGAGGTGGAGGCGGGGAGGGTCCGCCGGGAGAGGTGGGGGCCACGCACCCTCGACCTGGACCTGATCGCGGTTGCCGACGAGGCGGGGAGATGGCTGCGCTCCCGCCAAGACGAGCTCCAGCTTCCCCATCCCGGTGCCCACCTGCGCAGGTTCGTTCTGGAGCCACTGGCGGAGGTGTGGCCGGCGGCGAGGGTGGGCGACGGCGTGGCGGCGGCCGACCTGGTGGACTCGGTGGCCGACCAGGACGTGGCGTGCCTCGGCTCCCGATGGACCCATCCCCGCCTGGCTGCGGCCCGGAGTCTCTTCCTTCTCCAGATCGTGCTGTCAGGAGGGTATGGGGCCGTCCTGGTTGCCACAGGGGAGATGCCGGGAAGCATCACCCGCCCCGTGATCGCTCTGGGTGTCATCCTGGCGGTGGCGGGGCTGGCCCTGGCGGGGTGGGCGGTCGTCTCTCTCGGCACCTTCCTCAGCCCCTATCCGGAGCCCCGTCCCGGAACGCGTCTGGTGGCCGTGGGCCCCTACCGGCTGGTACGCCACCCTATCTACACGGGACTGGTCGTCCTGGGGGTGGGGATGGCACTGGCGGCCGGGTCCTGGGCGGCCGCAGGGGCGGCGGCCGTGCTCGGGTGGTTCTTCTGGCACAAGGCGCGATACGAGGAGACCCGGCTGCGGCTGGCGGTCCCCGGCTACGCCGCCTACCAGCAGGAGGTGCGAGGCCGGCTCGTACCGGTGACCAAGGACCCTACTCAGGATCGGTGATGCTGCTAGCTTGACGCGTGATGGCGATCCGCGGTCCTCCTCGTGATCCGGCTGGAATTCCAGTTCGATCGACTAGGAGGAAGCATGGCACGACGGGCTCGACAGAATCGCAACGGAATCCCCGGGTATGACGAGACACGCCCGCCCCGGGAGGAGCGCAAGCGACAGCACCGGCAGGTACGCCACGCCGCCAACCAGATCCTCTCCACGATGGAGGATCCCGAAGACCTGGCCCTGCCCAAGGTGCGACGCGTTCGTCAGGGAGAGGGCAACAACGGGTCCGCCGAGGCCGACCGGCGCCGCTTCCGGGTCTGGAAGACGAAGTTCTGGAAGCGCCGCGACTCCTACCGCGATATGAAGGCCGAGATCGACTCCAACTGGCCGGTGATCACCTCCCACCAGCTCGAGCCCTGAAACGCAATACGCAACACGCAATACGTATGACGTAGCACGTAATACCGTTTCGTGTGACGACGTGGACCCGTATCAACCGCCCTAGCCTGAGTCCATGGACCTCGTCATCGTCGGGATGGGCAGGGCGGGTGGCGCCCTCGCCCGGGCGTCCGCCGCCGCAGGCCATCGGATCACGGGGGTGCTCAGTAGCCGGCCGTCGGTGAGCACCCTGTCGTGGGAGGAGCCTCTACCTGGCTGCGACTTGGTGATCGTGGCGGTGAGCGACTCGGCCATCGGGGAGGTGGCCGAACGTCTGGCGCCTCTGTGGGTTCGTTCCCACCCCGCCGTGCATCTGTCGGGCTTCGTATCGGTAGGTGCCCTGGAGCCGATCGCGGCCCGGGGAGCGGAGGTGGGGTCCTTCCACCCCCTCCAGACCCTGCCCGACCCCGAGAGCGGAGCGGCGGCACTGGCGGGAGCGTGGGCGGCCGTCACCGCCGCCGAGCCGCTGGCCGAGGTCCTGGAGGAGTACGCCGCCAGCCTGGGGATGCGCGCCTTCCGCCTCGCCGACCGGGCCCGTCCCCTCTATCACGCCGCCGCCGCGGCCGCCGCCAATTACGTGGTGGAGTCCCTGGCGGTCGCCGCCGACCTGCTGGACGCGGCGGGTGTGCCGGGACGGGTCGTGGAGCCGCTCACCTCCCGGGTGTTCGAGAACGTGTTCCGCCTGGGTCCAGAGTCGGCTCTCACCGGGCCCATCGCCCGGGGAGACATCGCCACCGTCCATGGACAGCTGCAAGCGGCCGCTTCGGTCTCGCCCAGACTGGGCGAGGAGTTCCGGCATCTGGCGGAGGCGACAGCCCTGCGGGTGGGCGTCGACCTCTCCCGGGAGGAGAGGCGGCCGTGAAGGTAGTGGAGACGCCCGAGGAGGCGAGGAGCCATCGGGGGCGTGACACCGGCCTGGTCCCCACCATGGGATATCTCCACGAAGGTCACCTATCGCTGGCGGAGGCGGCGCGCCGCATCTGCGACGTGGTGGTCATGTCCGTGTTCGTCAACCCTCTTCAGTTCGACAGCAACTCCGACCTGGAGCGCTATCCGCAGGATCCCGACCGGGACGCCCGACTGGCCGAGGAGGCGGGTGTGGACGTCCTGTTCGCTCCGCCTCCCGACGTGATGTATCCCCGGCCTCCTCTTACCCGGGTGACGGTGGCGGAGGTGACCGAGCACATGGAGGGTGCTCACCGGCCCGGTCATTTCGACGGTGTCGCCACCGTGGTGACCAAGCTGCTGGCCGCACTCCGTCCCGACCGCTCCTTCTTCGGGCGCAAGGACCACCAACAGCTGGCGGTGGTCCGTCGTCTCGCGGCCGACCTGTCCCTGCCGGGAGAGGTGGTGGGCTGTCCCACCGTTCGGGAGCCGGACGGCCTGGCGCTCTCCAGCCGCAACGTCTTCATCGATGACCGCTCCCGGGCCACAAGCATCTTCCGCGGCCTGCAAGCGGCGGCGGCCGCCGCCGAGGCAGGCGAGAGGGAGGGGGCAGCCCTGGAGAGATTGGTGGAGGAGAGGCTGGAACTCGACTCGATCGACTATGTGACCCTGGCGTCCCAGTGGGAGGCGCGTCCCCTGGAGCGGCTCGACCGCGCCGCCTTCCTGGCCGTGGCGGGCCACCTTGGGGATGTGCGCCTGATCGACAACCTCCCCCTGGACCTGGTGGGAGAGATGTTCATACCCGACGCCGGCATCCGCCTCGAGCGGCCCTCGGTCCTCTACTCGCCATGAGGCTGCTTCTCATCGATGTGGGCAACACCCAGACGG
>JBKHJQ010000431.1:0-2561 GCA_046538055.1 Actinomycetota bacterium | reverse complement strand
GTACCGGCTGACTCGCCACCCCGCCCGAGAGGTCTCCGGCCCGGCGGTGAGTCACACCGTTGCAACCGACACGAGGAGTAAACCCCATGACGACCACCCGTACACTCAACAATGTAGATATCGAGACCGTCGCGGCTCTCACGGCCGCGTGCGCCGATGATCCCGAGAAGGCCGCCACCACCTGGAAGGCGGCGGTCGACTGGAACGGGGGCTTCCGCAGTGAGGCCCGCGTCCGAGAGTTCGATCCCCTACCCTCGGACGAGCCCGCCGGCCTGGGCGGCACCGACCAGGCGCCCAATCCGGTGGAGCAGCTCCTGGCGGCTCTGGGCAACTGCCTGGCGGTGGGAGTGGCGGCCAACGCCACCGGAAGGGGAATCTCGGTGGATCGCCTCTCGATAGAGGTGGAAGGCGACCTGGATCTCTCGGCCTTCCTGGGCCTGAAGGAGGGCCATGCCGGTTTCGAGTCGATCCGGGCCCGCATCGACATCGAGGCGGACACCGATCCCCGGGCAATCGAGGATCTGGTGCGCGCGGTCGTGGCCACCTCGCCGGTGGGGCACACGCTGACGCGGCAGATCCCGGTCGAAGTGACCACGGTCTGAGACGATTGGCGGGCCGGGACGATCGTGTCCCCGCCCCCAGGAAAGGAACACCATGAGCAACTACCGATTCGAGACACTCCAGGTCCACGCCGGACAGGAACCCGCTCCCGGGACCAACTCCCGGGCAGTCCCCATCTACCAGACCACCTCCTACACCTTCGACGACACCGACCACGCTGCCCGGCTCTTCGGGTTGCAGGAGTTCGGGAACATCTACACGCGGATCATGAACCCCACCACCGATGTGTTCGAGCAGCGGATCGCCGCACTGGAAGGTGGAGCGGCGGCGGTGGGAACCGCCTCCGGCCAGTCCGCCCAGCTTCTCGCCTTCGCCCAGCTCCTGCAGGCCGGCGACCATATCGTCTCCACGTCCTACCTGTATGGGGGCACCTACAACCAGTTCAAGGTGGCCTTCCCCAGATTCGGGTGGGACGTGTCGTTCGTGAAGGGCGACGAGGTCTCCGACTTCGAGGCCGCCATAGGCGACCGCACCAAGGCCATCTACGTCGAGTCGATCGGGAACCCCAAGTACAACATCCCCGACCTGGAGGGTCTGGCGGAGCTGGCCCACAGCCACGGGATCCCCCTGGTGGTGGACAACACCTTCGGGGCGGCCGGCTACCTGATCCGGCCCATCGAGTGGGGCGCAGACATCATCGTCCAGTCCGCCACCAAGTGGATCGGCGGGCACGGGACCTCCATCGGCGGCGTGATCGTGGACTCGGGGAGGTTCGACTGGAGGAACGGCAAGTTCCCGACGTTCACCGAGCCCTCTCCCGGCTATCACGGTCTGGTCTTCACGGACGTGTTCAACCCGGAGTCGGACCTGGGCAACATCGCCTTCGCCATCCGCGCCCGGGTGGAGGGGCTGCGGGATCTGGGGGCGGCACCCTCCCCCTTCAACTCCTTCCTGTTCCTCCAGGGCCTGGAGACCCTGAGCCTGCGGGTCCAGCGACACGTGGACAATGCCCTGGAGCTGGCCAGGTGGCTGGAGGGCCATCCTCAGGTGACCTGGGTGAGCTATCCCGGCCTCGAGTCCCACCCCTATCACGAGCGGGCCAAGAAGTACCTGCGCAACGGGTTCGGGGCGGTCCTCTCCTTCGGTATCGCCGGCGGCTACGAGGCGGGCAAGCGGTTCATCGACTCGACCGTGCTGGCATCCCATCTGGCCAACGTGGGCGACGCCAAGACCCTGGTCATCCATCCCGCCTCCACCACGCACCAGCAGCTCGACTCCGAAGAGCAGCAGTCGGCCGGTGTCAGCGACGACCTGGTGCGGGTAGCCGTGGGCATCGAGCACATCGAGGACATCAAAGAGGACATCGACCAGGCCCTGCAGTCGGTCTCCTAGGCGCTGGCCCATCCGGCGCGGGCATTGCTCCGCGTCGCAGGCGCTGCGGCGCGGACCGCGCCCGTCGGTCAGGGCAGGCGGCCGATCCGATCGATGAGCAGCTCGGCGAATCGGCCGGCGTCGATCCCCATGCCCACCCGCGTGTTGGGCTCCTGGCCCGTGACCCGGTAGCGGTCCACCACCGTCCGTCCCCGGTTGAGCTCCGAGGAGGTCTCCACCGCCACGTGGAACCGGTCGGCCTCGATCAGATCCGGCCAGATCACGTCCGCCACGGCCACGGCGTCGTGGATGGGTGAGGAATCGAGCTGGTAGACCCTCTCGTGGAATCGGACGAAGAAGTCGAGCAGGTCGGCGACGAAGGCCCCGCTGCGTCCCATGGGCCGCAGCCGATCCCCGTGGGTGCGGCCGAGCCGGGCCTGATGGGTGAGGTCCAGGCCCACCATCGTGAGATCGAGGCCCGAGGAGAAGACCACGTCGGCCGCCTCGGGATCGACCCAGATGTTGAACTCGGCGGCGGGCGTGGTGTTGCCCAGGCCCACCGCCCCGCCCATGAGGACCAGACGCTCGACGTTGCCTGTGACTCCCGGGTAGTGGCGCAGGAGGAGGGC
>JBKHJQ010000430.1:0-2562 GCA_046538055.1 Actinomycetota bacterium | reverse complement strand
CCCACATACCGGATGGTCAGGTGGCCAACATCAGCGGGTCGACGACGGTGAGCGTGGATGCAGGAACCACTTCCTTCAGCTCGTGCCTGATATTCGTGGGTGACCACAACATCGAGCAGGGAACGATCACCGGGACGTGGAATCCCGGCAGTGGAAGCGTCGGTCTCGCCAGTGCCTCCGACGTGATCACGTTCTCCGACGAGGAGATAGCCGAGTTCGAGGCGAACTTCGGCGATTCGCTCGAGGAGTAGACGCGGAGCCCGAACCGACGACGATCCCCGGGCTTTGTCCCGGGGATCGTTCGCGCCGGGCCGGCAGCGCCATGGCCGCACCGGTCTTGTCCAGGTATCAGGCGGCCGGGAAGAGGCTCTGTTCGAAGTCCCACCCGACATGATTTCACAGGATCTCTGATGAGACAGGACGACCCGACGATTCCCGTCTGATCGCCACGCTAGTGATCCGGAGAGTATGTTGTTCTCTGCTTGGTAGGCCTCCGGGCAGAGGTGGGCAGGGACGAGCATCGATCCGATGCGGCCCGAGGGCCGCCTGAGAAAGGAGAGGCTCATGCCTTCTTCCGACCGTAGACGTCGTGTAACGGCTTTCGTGGTGGCGATGGCCGTCCTCGTGGCCACACCCCTGGCGGTGGTGGCCACCGACGCTTTCGACGATGTGCCCGAATCGAACGTCCACCACGACGATATCGCCTGGCTCAAGGATGCCGGTGTCACCGTGGGTTGCAACCCGCCCGACAACAACGAGTTCTGCCCGGGCGACCCGGTGCTCCGCCAGCAGATGGCGACATTCATGCGCAATCTGGCCGAGAACCAGGTGGTGAACGCCGCCACCGCCGAGGTGGCTGGCTCTGCCTACCAGGCGGTGAGGGACGAGAGCGTCTCTCTGGACGACGCACCCAACTCGGCGTCGGCGGAATCCATCGTGACCCTCTCCGATCTTCCGGCGGGCACCTATGTGGTGACCGCTACTTGGGGCGCATCTCGATCCGGCACGGATGCCGCCCGGGTCGTCTGCCACTTGACCGGTGGAACCGAAGACGTGAGGACGATCCAGTCGGTAGGCGGGGATTCGGGATTCTCCCTTCAGACCACCATGGCATCCACCATGGCCACAGAGCTCTCAGAGGGAGACCCCGTCAACCTCAGCTGTCACGCGGAGAGCGTGACAGGTGGTGCCCCCAACATCATCGACGCCAGGGTGGTGGCGTACGTCACGGCGGGACTGGAATCGACCACCGTCACCGAGTAGCAGACCGACGTGACCCGTTTCCTGGTCCGGAGTTGCCGCTCGGCGGCAACTCCCGGACCAGAACGAACCCCCCGGCGGCCAACATCAGCAGGAGCACCCAGTCGCCGTATCGGACGTAGACGGTTTGCACGTCGGAGCGCGCCTGCACCTCTCCGTAGAGTATCTCCCGAGTGCCGAGGCCCGTGATCTCTCCCAGTTTCCCGCCGTCGGTGATCACCACCGACTTGCCGGTTACGGCGGCATGGACCACGTCCAGCCCCGTCTCCGCCGAGCGCATCCGGGTCATGCCGATGAACTGGTCGGCAGCCGGGGTGAGCCCGTAGCTTCCCTCGTTGGTGGCGACCACCAGAAGGTCTGCGCCCGCTCGGGCGGTCCGGCGCGGGTATCGGGAGAAGTTGCCCTCGAAGCTGATGACGGTGCCCAGGTCGTACCCTTCCAGCGCAAAGACATGTGGACCCTCTCCAGGGATCATGTCCCGGGGAACCTGATCCAGGGCCGGGACCCACTCGAACAGCGGCCGGGCCGGGATGTACTCACCGAAGGGCACGGGGTGCTGCTTCCGGTACTCGCCCACGATCTCCCCATCCGGGGAGAAGACGACGTTGGCGTTGATCCACCGGGTCTCGCTCACCGGGCGATCACCCCCCACCACCATCCAAGCCCCGATTCTCTCCGCTTCCGCTCCGATCGCCTCTCCCACCTCAGGGGCGTTGACCGGATCGGCATCGAAGGAGCCTGTAGAGCCCTCCGACCACACCACAAGGTCGACCGAGCCCGCTTCGATGTCGCGGGTGAGATCCAGGTGCTGGCGGTAGGTCTGGAATCGCTCGTTGGGACAATGCTCGAATGGGCAGGGGGTCGAACCCTGCACCACCGCCACCGGGACCGGCGGCCCGCCAGGGAGAGGCGGGAGCGCGGCACCTACTGCCAGCGCCAGTCCCAGCACCCCCACGGCCGGCACCGCGGCCCGAGTCCGCAGGGTGGCGAGCCCTGCCGCCGCCCCCATCGAGAGCACGGTCAGGCCGCTGGTGCCGATCCAGCGGGCGGCAGCCCGGGCGGCGCCGACGTCGGAGAGGGCGTATCCCCATGCTCCCCACTCGAAGCCTCCCACCGGGAATCGGTAGCGGACGAACTCCGTCAGCGCCCACAGGCCCGCCGCCCCCACCCAGCGGATGCTTCCCTGCGGCACCCAGCGGACCATCACCCAGCCGAAGAGAGCGGAGTACGCGGCCTGGGACAGCACCAGGGGTGCCACTGCCACCAGACCCAGGCGGGATATCCACCAGATGAGACCACCGA
>JBKHJQ010000429.1:0-2565 GCA_046538055.1 Actinomycetota bacterium | reverse complement strand
GTCCACGTGTCCCCGGAGCGGACCCGGTAGCTGTCCAGGCGCCGCAGCAGGTGCAGCATCAGGGCCAGGGTGTGGTCGGCCACCTCCGAGACGCAGTAGTCGGGGACGTTGGCCACAGCTATGCCCCGGGCGGCGGCGGCGTCGATGTCGATGGTGTCGTATCCGATCCCACACCGCACCAGGAGACGGGGACGCTCCAGCGCCGCCAGGCTGGCAGCATCGAAGGGCATCAGAAGCGCCATCACCGCGTCCGAGTCGGCCGCCAGCGAGGCCACCTGGGCTGGTTCTGCGCCCTCCGGCCCGAAGGCCACCTCCACCCCTGCCTCTTCCAGGACGGGTATGGCCGAGGGAATGAGATGGGGCGAGTCGGTGATGGTCACCTTCACGAGGCATCACCGGGTATGGGGAGAGGGGCCGTTGTCATGGTGAGGGAGGCGGGGCTGTTGTCATCCTGACCTATCCAGAGGTAAGTTGTCGACAATCTACGAAATAGGTTCCCAACCGTCAATGCGAGGTCCGGCTTGAACGAAACAACCGTCTCCCAGTCCCTGGAGGCACGAGCCAACCGGGTGATACCGGGGGGTGTCAACTCAGTGATGCGGCGCTTCGACCCCTCCCTGGTCATCCGCCAGGCGAAGGGCGGACATCTCACCACCGAGGACGGCAAGAGGCTGATGGACCTCCACGCCGCCTTCGGGCCCATCGTGCTGGGCCACGGCAACGAGGCCGTGGCCCGGGCGGTGACCGAGGCCACCTCCCGCAACGACCTGGTGGGAGTGGGGCCCAACCTCCCGGCGGTGGAGCTGGCGGAGAGAGTCGTGGACCTCGTCCCGTCGGTGGACAAGCTTCTGTTGTGCAACAGCGGCTCGGAAGCGACCTTCCACGCCGTCCGACTCGCCCGGGCCGCCACCGGCCGGCGCCTGGTGGTCAAGTTCCACGGCGGCTACCACGGCTGGCACGACTACCTGGCGCTGGGCTCCCGCGCCGCCGACGAGGGCGCCCGGGAGCCGTTCAGCGCCGGGCTGCCCTCCACCGCCTTCGACGAGGTGGCAGTGCTGGGCTTCAACGACACCGCCGGAACCAAGGAGCTGTTCGCCGAACGGGGCGACGAGGTGGCGGCGGTGATCGTGGAGCCGGTCCTCCACACCATCGGCTGCGTACTCCCCGAACCGGGGTTCCTCGAAACCCTGCGGGAAGAGACCTCTCGCGTGGGGGCGGTGCTGATCTTCGACGAGGTGGTCACCGGGTTCCGCCACCACCTGGGCGGCTACCAGACCCAGTGCGGGGTCACCCCCGACCTGACCACCCTGGCCAAGGCGATGGCCAACGGCTACCCGGTGGCGGCGGTGGGCGGAAGCGACGACCTCATGTCGATGTTCGCTCCCGGCGGGGGGCCGGTGTTCTTCGGGGGGACCTACAACGGACACCCCGGGATGGCGGCCGCCGCCCTGGCCACCATCGGGGAGCTTGAGCGCCGCGACGCCCACCAGCACCTGTACCGGCTGGGAGCCCGAGCCCAGCAGGGACTCACCGACGCCGCCGCCCGGGCGGGCGTGGACGTGGTGGTCCAGAGCCACGGCTCGGTCTTCTCGGTGTACTTCGGCACCCGGCCGGTCACGTCCCTGGCCGATGCCCTGGAGACCGACCTGGACCGCTACGTTGCCTTCCACCGCGGCATGATCGAGCGCGGCTTCTTCATGGTCCCCCTACCCCTTAAACGCAACCACCTGATGGTCGAGCACACCGAAAGCGACGTCGACGCCCTCGTGGAGGCCGCCGCCGACGTGTTCTCCTACCTGGCTGCCCGGCGGTGAGGCTCACCGACGTCGACACCCCCGCCCTGGTCTGGGACCTGGACGTGGTGGAGCGGAACCTGGAGCGGATGGGCCGCCTGGTCTCCTCCCACGGCGTGGCCCACCGCCCCCACGCCAAGTCCCACAAGACCTGGGAGCTGGCGGCGATGCAGCGGGAGGCGGGAGCGATCGGCCATACCGTCGCCAAGGTGGGAGAGGCGGAGGTGATGGTCCAGGGCGGGTTCGGGGATCTCCTCATCGCGTACCCGGTGCTGGGCACCTCCAAGATCAACCGCATCGCCCACCTCCTGGACGCCGGGGCCGACATCACCATCGCCGTCGACTCCCTGGAGGTGGCGCGAGCCGCCTCCGCCGACCTGGGACGCCCGGCCGCGGCGGGAGGCCCTTCCCGCAAGCGCCTGGGGATCCTGATCGAGATCGACTCGGGGTTCGGACGGTGCGGGGTCCAGGACACGGAGCAGGCCCTGGAGCTGGCCGGTGGCATATCCCGCCTCCCGGGCGTGGAGCTGCGGGGCGTGATGGGCTTCGCCGGGCAAGCCTACGGCGAGACCGACACCGGCCTCCGCCGCCGGATCGGGCGGGAGGAGGGCCGCCAGGCCGCCGACGTGGCCCGGGCGCTGGCCGCGGCCGGCCACGAGGCGCCGGTGGTGAGTGTGGGCTGCACCCCCTCCACCTACGGAGCGGTGGAGGCAGACGGTGTGAGCGAGGTCCGGGCCGGGGTGTACGTGTTCAACGACCGCAAGCAGGCCAC
>JBKHJQ010000428.1:0-2573 GCA_046538055.1 Actinomycetota bacterium | reverse complement strand
GATCCGACGTGCCCTACTTCCTCACGGGAGGGACCGCTTGGATGGAAGGCCACGGGGAGATCCTCACTTCCCTCCCGCCTCTGGAAGGGTTTGCGGTGGGGGTCGCGGTGCCTCCCTTCGAGATGTCCACCGCCCTCGTCTATCGCCGTTGGGACGAGATGGACGGGCCGGTAGGACAGGAATTCTCCCCTCGCCATGTTCCCCCCGCACTTCGTGCCCACGGTGAGCTTCGGAACGATCTCACGCCCGCGGCCTGCAATCTCCGCCCCGAGTTGGGAGACTGGATGGAGGAGCTCTCGACTCTGTGGGAGCGACCAGTCTTCATGTCGGGGTCCGGTCCTGCCTCCTTTGCCTACTTCCTGGATCACGACGAGGCGGAGGCGGCGGTCGGAGAGGTCATCACCCGGAGGGCGGCGACGGCGACCGTTCCCCGATCATGGGGTGTCTCACGCCTGGGGTCCGACTCCTGGTCATGACCGCCCCCGTCACTAGACTCGGCTCCGCCCTCGCGAGCGCCGGGAGGCGCGCGCCGCATGGGGGGTGGTGTAATTGGCAGCACTACGGGTTTTGGTCCCGTCAGAGCGGGTTCGAATCCTGCCCCCCCAGCAACACATCTCCCCGCCATCGGAGGTCGATAGACGTGTCTTCCGTTCATGCGATTGTCCTGGCTGCCGGCAAAGGCACCCGTATGCGGTCCGACCAGGCCAAGGTCCTGCACCGGGCGGCCGGCCGGCCCCTGCTCGACTGGGTGCTGGAGTCGGTGGCCGAAGCCAAGCCCGACCGGACCGTGGTGGTGGTGGGCCACCGCGCCGAGGAGGTGGAGTCGGCCTTGCCGGCCGGGCTCGCCTGCGCTTTGCAGGAGCCTCAGAACGGCACAGGCCATGCCGTCCAGGTGGGACTGGAGAGGTTGGGCGAGCTCGACCCGGAGGACACGGTGCTGGTGGCCTACGGGGACATGCCGCTGGTCTCGGGAGAGGTGTACCGGGACCTGGCGGATCGGGCTCCGGACGTGGCGGCGGCGGTCACGACCGTGGACCCGGGACCGGACGGGTTCGGGCGGATCCTGCGCGGCCCGGGCGGCGAGGTGGCAGGAATCGTGGAAGAACGCGACTGTGATGCCCGCCAGGCGGCGATCACGGAGCGCAACGTGGGGATGTATGCCTTCGCCGCCGGCGTCCTGGAGGACGCCGTGGCCGGCCTCTCCGCCGCCAACGCGCAGGGGGAGCTGTATCTCACCGACGTGATCGCCCGCATCGCCCGCAGCGGGGGCCGGATCTCGGCCCGCCCCGTCGAGCCCGAGGAAGTCACCGGGGTCAACTCCCACTCCGACCTGGCGGACGTGCAGGCGCTGCTGCGCCGCAGGATCAACCGCCGGCTGATGGAATCAGGAGTGTGGATGCTGGACCCGGATCGCACGTATGTGGACGCCTCGGTGCTGGTGGAGCCGGGGGCGCGCCTCTACCCGGGTTCGCATCTGGAGGGCTCGACCATCGTTCGGTCGGGAGCGACGGTGGGTCCCGATTCGCTCGTGACCGACTCGGAAGTGGGGGAGGAGGCGACGGTCCTCTACTCGGTGCTGCGGGGTGCCCGGGTGGGTTCCGGTGCCTCGGTGGGCCCTTACGCCTCCCTCCGGGCGGGAACCATCCTCGGTGATGGGTCGAAGGTGGGGACCTTCGTGGAGACCAAGAAGACGACATTGGGGGCCGGCGCCAAGGTCCCCCATCTCTCATACATGGGAGACGCCGTGATCGGAGAGCGCGCCAACGTGGGAGCAGGGTCGATCACCTGCAACTACGACGGCTACGACAAGCATCCCACCGTGGTGGGCGACGACGCCTTCATCGGTTCCGACACCATGCTGGTGGCGCCTGTGCGGGTAGGAGACCGAGCGGTCACGGGAGCGGGCTCTGTGATCACCTCCGACGTCGCTCCCGGTGCCCTGGCGGTGGAACGTTCCGCTCAGAAGGAGGTCCCGGGCTACGCTGAGAGACGCGCCGCTCGCCAACGAGGGAAGAACGCCGACGAGGGCTAGATAGATGGATATCGTCTCACGTAGTCGATTGATGCTGTTCACCGGGAGCGCCAATCCCGGACTCGCAAGCGAAGTATCCGACCTCCTCGGGTCCCCCCTCGGGAAGCTGGAGCGTTCCGTGTTCGCCAACGGTGAGATCTACGTGCGGCCCGCCCAGTCGGTCCGGGGAGCGGACTGCTTCCTGCTCCAGAGCCACTGCGAGCCCATCAACGACCACATCATGGAGCAGCTCATCACCATCGATGCGCTACGACGGGCATCTGCCCGCCGTATCACCGCCGTGATGCCTTTCTACGGCTATTCCCGCCAGGACAAGAAGGTGATGCCACGGGAGCCCATCTCCGCCCGCCTGGTTGGAGACCTATTCATGACCGCCGGAGCCGACCGTCTCGTTTCGGTGGACCTGCACAGCGGCCAGCTGCAGGGCTTCATCACCAAGCCGTTCGACCACCTCACCGCCCTCCCGATCATCACCGACTACCTGCGGGAGAGGATCGACGGGCGGACCGTGATCATCTCCCCCGATGCAGGAGGTGTGAAG
>JBKHJQ010000427.1:0-2576 GCA_046538055.1 Actinomycetota bacterium | reverse complement strand
GCGGTCCATCTCCCCAGCGAGCCGCCATGCCGTCTCCACCTGGGGCGGGAGAGGCTCCGACCCCGCCAGGAGGTACTCGAGCAGCTCGGGGTCGAGGGGGATCTGCTGGGAGGGCGCCGTCATCCCTCCAGCTCCTCCAGGACGCCCTCCAGGAAGCGGCTCATCTCCTCATCCGAGTCGCGGCGCTGGAAGACAGGCAGGTCGGGGTTCAGGTCCCTGATCTCGGCCAGGAAGCCCTCCCGATGCGACTTGTCGATCCCCGGCCGCACGACCACGGCGTCGAATCTCTCGTTGCGCCAAAGGTGACGCAGATCGGCGTCTGCCTTGACACCCACCACGTCGAAGCCCAGGGCGCGGGTCGTGCGGACGGTGCGGGCCAGGGCAGACGGGTCCTCGCCCACTACAAGGATGCGGGGCATTCCTCTCTTTCGGTGGCGGCGGGGCCAGCCTACCGGATGCGGTCTCTCGCTCCCACAGAGGCGGCTGCCCGGCGTGCGTTTCCCCCGGGTCCGGGCCCGCCGGTAGGCTGAAGCGCCCGATGCGGCTCTTCCGGGCGCTGAGTGCCGCCCTCGTCCTGGTGTCTTGCATGCTCGTGCTGGTGGCCGAGCCGGGCCCGGCGCGGGCTCAGGACATACAGGAGGCGGAGGAGGAAGCGGACACTGCCCGCGAACAGGCCGAGGAAGCTGCCTCCCTCCTCTCCGATGCGGCCTCCCGGCGGGCAGGGATCGAGGACGAGCTGGCCGCCTCACTCACCCGCCTGAGCGAGCTGGGGGCGGAGTTGAGCCGCGTCTCGGTGCAGCTCGACGACCTGCGGTCCGCCGTCGAGCGGGCGAACGAGGAACTGGCGACCCTCGGTCAGAGCCTCACCGTCCAGGCGGTGGACGCCTACGTGCGGGCGGTCACCGCTCCCGCCGCCAGCGTGGTGGGCACCCAAACCGCCGAGTCGGCCATGGTGGCAGCCACCAGCCTGGACTCGACGGTGGGCTCCGACCAGGCCGAGCTGGCCACGCTCGTGATCAAGCGCCGGGAGCTCGAGACCCTGCGCCGCCAGTACGCCGAGGAGCAGGAGAGGGTGGAGGAACTGCAGGAGGAAGTGGACGCCGAGACGGCCCACCTGGAGGGTCTGCTGGCCGAAGCGGACACCGAGGTGGCCAGGGCGGCCGCCAAGGCCCGGGCCGCCGATGCCGAGTACCGCCAGGCCCTGGACGCAGTGGACCTGGCCCGGGCGCGCCAGAAGGAGAAGGAACGCCAGGAGGAGAGGGCAACAACAACCACCACCACCACCACAGTCTCCACCCCCACCACCACCACGACGACCTCCCCCGATTCGCCTCCCACCACGACCCCCACCACGTCCCCGCCGCCGGAGACCTTCCCTGCCGCGGTGGAGAGGTGGCGTTCGGTGGTCGCCGCCCACTTCCCCCCTGACCGGGTGAACACGGCCCTGTCGGTCATCCAGTGTGAGAGCAACGGCGACCCCGACGCCTACAACCCCTACAGCGGGGCATCGGGCCTGTTCCAGTTCCTTCCCGGCACCTGGGCGACGGTGTCGCCCCGGGCCGGGTACGACGGAGCCAGCGTGTTCGACCCCGAAGCCAACATCGGCACCGCTGCATGGCTGAGCGATTACTACGCCTCCCGGGGCTCCGACCCGTGGACGCCCTGGGTCTGCGGACCGTGACCGGAGCATCGGAAGCAGCGGTGGTGGACGCCGCGGATCAGAGCGCCCGTCCCGATCTCGGGTCGTAGAGGCGGAGGGACCCGGGACGGACCGACCAGTCGACGGGGTCTCCCACCTCCAGGCCGGAGGCGGATCCCACCACGGCCGAGAACCCGACGCCCTTCCTGTCCCCCAGCCCGAAGAGAACCCGCACACCCGGACCCAGCGGCTCGATGCGGCCGACCGTACCCCGCAGCCGCCTGGAGAAGGGGGTGCCGGGACCGGCCACCTCCAGCCGGGACGGCCGCACCCCCGCCACCACCCGCTCTCCCGGCCGGGGGCCCCGCCGTCCCCGATCGAAGGCCAGCCGGGACCCGGCCACCTCCAGTGCGTCCTCCCGCCGCGACACCGTGGCGGGTATCCGGTTGATCTCACCCATCATCTCCGCCACCTCCAGGGACACCGGCCGGCGGTAGACGTCGATGGGCACACCCTCCTGCGCTATCCGGCCCCCCGCCAGGACGGCCACCCGGTCCGCCCACCGCAGGGTGTCGTCGCCTTCCCGGGTGGAGAAGACGACGGTCAGGGAGCGGTCGGCGATGATCGACTCCAGCAGCCGGCGACGCAGGTGCCGGTCCGCCCCGACCAGAGGATCGTCCAGGAGGGCGACGGTGATGTCGGATCGGATCGTCGCCCGGGCAGCCGAGACCGCCCGCCGCTGGCCCACCGAGAGGGAGTCAGGAGTGCGCTCCAGGACGCGGTCCAGCGAGAACCGTCGGGCGGTCCGGCGGACACGCCCCCGTCGATCCGGCGCCTCCTCTCCCACCGTGAGGGGGAACGAGAGGTTCCCCTCCACACTCAGGTGCTCGTACACCGAGTCTCCCTGGAAGACCATCGTCACGCTCCTGGAGGGACC
>JBKHJQ010000426.1:0-2577 GCA_046538055.1 Actinomycetota bacterium | reverse complement strand
TCTCCGGCCACAACATCTCCACCATGAAGGTGGAATCGGCGCTGGTGTCGCACCCAAAGGTGGCGGAGGCGGCCGTGATCGGGCGCAAGGACGAGCTCACCGGCCAGGCCATCGCCGCCTTCGTGACCCTGCGGGGAGACGGTGTGGGCGACCAGGCTCTGATCGACGAGTTGCGCCAGCACGTGGCGGACCACATCGGCCCCATCGCCAAGCCGGCGTCCATCGTGTTCACCAACGACCTCCCCAAGACCCGCTCCGGCAAGATCATGCGCCGCCTCCTCAAGGACATCTCCGAGGACCGCCACCTCGGGGATGTGACGACCCTCGCCAACCAGGACGTGGTGGACGAGATCGCCCGCATGGCCGCGTCCGCCAAGGAGGACTGAGGGCACGCTTCCGTGAGGGTCCGCGCACCGCTTTGGGCGCGCGGACCCTCAGAGATCGTCAGGTGAGCCAGACCGCGGCCACCAGCCAGGCGCCGGCGATGAGGAGGCCGGCGACGAGTTCGATCCCGATCGCCAGGCCCACCGCCCGCACCGAGGCCAGGGTGGAGGGCCAGGCGTGGGCCGCTCCCCGCCGCTGACGCTCGGCGAGGTAGGTGCCTCCCACGAACCCGAGCGGGAGCCCGAGCACCGGTATGACGAAGAACCCGGCGATGGCGAGAAGGCCGGCGAGGTACAGGGTGCGGCGCGGGATGCCCGCTTCCCGGAGGCGCCGGCCCGGGATCAGGTACTTGACCACCTGGCTTGCCAGAGCCACCACCACCGCCCCCACCGTCACCGTCCATGCCACCCCTCCTCCATCCATCACCGCCCACACCACCAGGGCTCCCACTTCCAGGAGCAGGCCGGGGAGTACGGGCAGGACGATCCCGGCCAGACCCACCAGGATCGCCACCCCGACGAGTATCTCGCCTATCGGATCCACCGGGACAAGCCTGGCACGCTCAGCTCGTGGGAGGTGCGTTGCCGCACGCCGACTCCCCGGGCAGGAGCGGCCGGGCCCGCATGGCGAACTCGCCCGATTCGCTCTCCCACACCGTGGCCTGGTTGGCGTCGGAGAATGTCTCGAGGAGGTCGTCGACCTGCGGTCCGGACAGCTCGCTGCAATGCCAACCCATCCCCCAGTCCTCCATCTCCTCGAAGGACGCGTCCAGCGGCCAGGGCCGGGTGGTGCGGAGCGCCTCCTCCATCTGCATGGGCGGCCCGGCCGCCACCTGCAGCCGCTCCGCCTCGTAGGCGGCCGAGTCGAGGGTGGAGGCGGCCTCGTCCAGGACGTCGATGATCTCGGACGCCAGGAGGCGGTCGGTGGATCCGCCCCCGGTCAGCCCCAGGGCGTAGAACCCGTAGCGGTGGGCTCCCTCGTCGTCGTGGTAGGTGATGAACTCGGTGGTGGCGTCGGCCACACGGTCGGCTCCCGTGTCGTCCACCCGCTCCCCGATGTCCTCCAGCCCCAGCTCCTCCACCAGATCCATCACCTCCCCGTATGTGGCCGCGTCCAGGGCGGCCACCCGGATGTTGGGGAGGATGGGACCGGGGAACTCCTCGGTGCTCGGACCGGGGAAGTACAGGGATCGATCGGCGGTCAGGACGAAGCGGGGCATCCGGTCCAGGTTGAACTCGACCGGCACGAAGCCTCCTTCGGAGGTGACGGTGAGGACCACCGCGTCGGGGTCGGCGGCGATGGTCGTGGTGGGAGCCGCCTCCTCCCCGTTGCAGGCAGAGGTGAACAGGGCGAGAGCGGTCAGGAACGCTATGGACGTTGTCTTCATGGCTCTGTGACGCCCCTGTGACCTCGCCGGTTCCCTAGCTCTCCCAGTCCGTCAGCGCCTCGTCGATCAGGTCGATCGCCCAGTCGAGTTCCTCCCGGGTGGTCACCAGGGGCGGGATGAAGCGGATGACGTTCCCGTCAGGTCCGCATTCGATGACTATCAGCTCCCGCTCGAAGCAGTAGGCGCGCACGTGCTCGAAGGCCTCGGGGGCCGGGGTGCGCCTCTCGGGGTCGGAGACGAGCTCCACCCCGATCATGAGACCGAGCCCTCGGACCTCCCCGATGGTGGGATGCCGCCCCTGCATCTCTCCGAGACGCTGGAACGCCCGCTCCGACAGGCTGCGTGCGTGCGGCAGCAGGTCGCCCATGGTGTCGAGTACCGCCACCGAGGCAGCACAGCTCACCGGATTGCCTCCGAAGGTGGTGCCGTGGGCTCCCACCGGCCACCCGTCGATGATCTCCCGGGAGGCGCCGTACGCCGAGAGCGGGAGCCCGTTGGCGATACCCTTCCCGAGGGCCACGATGTCGGGGGCGACCCGGTAGTGGTCGGTGGCGAGCCACTCCGCCGTCCGGCCGAACCCGCTCTGGACCTCGTCGAAGACGAGCATCATCCCGTAGTCGTCGCATCGGGAACGCAGCGCCTCCAGGAACGCAGCCGGGGCGGGGTGATAGCCTCCCTCTCCCTGCTGGGGTTCCACCAGCATCGCCCCGATGTTCTCCGGGGTCACCTCGTGGCGGAACAGGGCGTCGAGCTCGTGGAGAGAGCGCTCCACCGCCTCCTCCTCGGGCATCCCCCAGCGGTAGGGA
>JBKHJQ010000425.1:0-2579 GCA_046538055.1 Actinomycetota bacterium | reverse complement strand
GGCGGTCGATCGCCTGCCCCGGCCGGTGGAGGAGATACGCGCCCGCCTGGCCGGGGACGGGGTGGTGACCTCCCGCCCGATGGCGGGCCGCTGGAGGCTGGTCACCCACCGGGACGTGGACCGCGCCGACGTGGACCGCCTCCTCGCCCTCCTGGACGCCCCCTGACACCCGTTCTCGCGCATCGATGCGCGAATACGGCTGAGGGCCGTAACCTTGGGTGCCGGTCGCTAGTCGAAGGTAGCTGATGGCTTATGCGGTGCTGTTCCCCGGGCAGGGGAGTCAATTCGTGGGGATGGGAGCGGATGTCTTCGACGCCCGCCCGGACCTGGTGGGGGATCGGGCAGACGAGTTCGCCGGGTTCTCGCTCCGTAGCCTGTGCCTGCAGGGCCCCGAGGAGGAGCTGACCCGCACCGAGCATGCCCAGCCTGCCCTCTTCGCCCTCTCCTACGCCCTGTGGGACGAGCTCGCCCAGAAGGTCCCGCCTCCGGCGGCGGCTGCCGGCCACTCCCTGGGTGAGTACACGGGGCTGGCGGCGGCAGGTGTCTACTCCTACGACGTTGCCCTGGGGGTGGTGGCCGAGAGAGGCAGGGCCATGGCAGCGGCCTCCGACGCCGAGCCTTCGGCCATGGCGGCGGTGATCGGCTCCGACGTCGACACTGTCGAGGAGATCTGCGCCCGGCGGAGGGCGGAGGGCGGCCGGCTCTGGGTGGCGAACATCAACGCTCCCGGCCAGGTGGTGGTGGCGGGAAGCATCGAGGACGTGGGGATCCTGGAGCGGGATGGCCGCGAACTGGGCCTCCGCCGGGTGGTGCACCTGGCCGTGGCGGGCGCTTTCCACTCCCCCTACATGCAGCCGGCGGCCGACAGGCTGGCCGACGTCCTCAGCCGCTTCGATCCAGCCCCGCCCCGCTTCCCCGTCTATGCCAACGTCACGGGGGCTCCCGTGGCGCCCGGTGACGTCGGCCGCTCCCTGGTGGACCAGTTGGTGTCCCCGGTTCGGTTCGCGGCCACGCTGGAGGCGATGGCGGCGGCCGGCATCGACACCTTCGTCCACGTGGGTCCCGGCGACGTGACCGCCGGGCTGGCCCGCCGCACGCTCCGGGAAGCGACCGTGCTGACCGTCTCCACCCTGGACGACATAGGTGAGGCGGTGGACGCGTTGGGTAGCATGCAGTGACCGCAGGAGGTGAGCGTGCCCAACGCTGAGATCACAGGCTGGGGCAAATGCCTTCCCCCCGCCGTTCTCTCCAACAACGATCTGGAGAAGCTGACAGACACCAGCGACGACTGGATCACCACCCGCACCGGCATCAAGGAGCGGCGGATCTCGCACGTCGAAGTGTCCGACATGGCAGAGGTGGCCGGACGCCGGGCGCTGGCGGCCGCGGGCCGGGATCCCGCCGACGTGGACCTCATCGTGCTGGCCACCTGCACGGCCGACTCCCTCATACCCTCGGCCGCTTCCCTGCTGCAGGAGAAGCTGGGGGCGAGCCGGGCGGCCGCCTTCGACCTCAACGCCGCCTGTTCGGGGTTCCTGTATGCCCTGGTGGTAGCTTCCAACATGATCCGGGCCGGAACCAATCGGACGGTCCTCGTGATCGGGGCCGAGAAGCTGCACTACCACCTCGACTTCACCGACCGAACAACCGCAGTCCTCTTCGGGGACGCGGCGGGGGCCGTCGTCCTGGAGCCGACCAGCGAGCCGGTGGGCTTGCTCTCGTCCGAGCTGGGAATGGACGGCTCGGTGTGGGATATCCTGCGGGTCCCCAAGGACGGAAGCGCCGGCGACGTCGGCGCGGCCCGGCCGGAGGACGGGGGTATCCGGATGAACGGCCCGGAGGTGTTCCGGCGGGCGGTGACGACCATGGGAGAGGCCTCGCTGCGGGCGGTGGAGGCCGCAGGCCTGGGCCTGGGCGACGTCGACCTGTTCATCCCCCACCAGGCCAACGTGCGGATCATCGACGCCGCCGCCAAGCGGCTGGGCCTGCCCGAGTCCAAGGTATTCGTCAACATCGCCTCCTACGGGAACACCTCTGCCGCCACGATTCCGGTGGCCCTGGCCGAGGCGCTGGAGGAGGAGAGGATCTCACCTGGTGACGTGGTCGTCTTCGCCGCCTTCGGAGCGGGCCTGTCCTGGGCGTCTGCCGTGGTGCGATGGGGCGACCGGGTGGAGCCCATCGCACGTTCCGAGGCCGGCCTTCCGCCCTCGGAGCGTGACGCCTTCGATCTGCTCCAGCCCAACGTGGACTTCTACGGCCGGGGGACCGCCCCATGACCGAGGGGTCCCCCGCCGACCGGGTCGCCCTCGTGACGGGAGGGTCCCGGGGGATCGGCCGGGCCATCGCCCGGGAGCTGGCGGGCCGCGGTCATCCTGTGGCGGTCAACTACGCCTCCAGCCCGGAGGCCGCCGAGGAGGTGGTCTCCGCCGTCGAGGGCCAGGGCGGCAAGGCTCTGGCGGTGCAGGCTGACGTCTCCGATGAGGAGCAGGTCCGCTCCCTGTTCGACACCGTCGAGGAGAGCCTGGGGAGGGTGTCGGTCCTCGTCAACAACGCCGGCATCAACCGAGACAACCTCCTCC
>JBKHJQ010000424.1:0-2579 GCA_046538055.1 Actinomycetota bacterium | reverse complement strand
GATCCGGGGCGTGGTCGTAGGCGAGGGCGGGATCCTCTTCCCCTGGGGCACCCCGCTATTCGATGCCGGGTTCCTGATCGCCATCCTGGCTGCCTACCTGGCGTCGATGCTGGAGTCCTTCGGCGACTACCACGCCGTGTCCCGGCTGGCCGGCGCGGGCGATCCCGACGAGAGGACCATCAACCGGGGCATCGGCTCCGAGGGCATCGGCTGCTTCCTCACCGGGCTGTTCGGCGGCTTCGCCTCCACCTCCTACTCGGAGAATGTGGGATTGGTGGGCCTCACGAAGGTCGCCTCCCGCTACGTCGTGATCCTGGGAGCGGGAGTGCTCCTGATCCTGGGGCTCATTGCCAAGTTCGGAGCGGTGGTCGCCACCATCCCCGGGCCCATAGTGGGCGGCGCCTACCTGGCCCTGTTCGGCCTCATCGCGGCGGTGGGCCTGTCGCTGTTGCGGAGGGTGGACATGGACTCCCAGCGCAACCTGATGATCATTGGGTTCGTCCTGTTCGCCGGGTTCGTCTTCCCGTACTACTTCGGCTCCGTCGAGGAGTTCAGCTTCTTCGGCATAGGCTGGCTGACGAACATCATCCAGTCGATCGGCTCCTCCGGCATCGCCACCGCCGCCGTGCTGGGCCTGCTGCTCGACAATCTCATACCCGGAACCCCCGAGGAGAGAGGCGCGGTCGAGCCGGCGATCATCGACCATCCGGCCTGATCGCCAACCGGCCGATACGAGGCCGCGCCGTCCGGTCCTCACCCGGACGGCGCGGCTTTCCCTCCTCTAGGGTTGGAAGGGAAACCCGGTACGCTCAGGCAAGCCGGAGCCTCGCCACCCGGCCCTCGAGAAAGGAGACCCAATGGCCAACATCGTGAGATCAGCGATCCTCCAGACCGAGTGGACCGGCGACTCTGGGTCCATGGTCGACAAGCACGTGAAGTACGCCGAGCAGGCCGCCGCCGACGGTGCCCATGTGATGTGCTTCCAGGAGATCTTCAACACTCCCTATTTCTGTCAGGTGCAGGACAACGAGCACTTCGCCTCGGCTGAGCCGATCCCCGACGGCCCCACCATGCAGCGGATGATCAAGCTGGCCAAGGACACCGAGATGGTGCTGATCGTCCCCATGTTCGAGAAGGCGGATGAGGGCTTCTACTACAACACCGCCGCCGTCGTGGACGCCGACGGGACCTACCTGGGGAAGTACCGCAAGACCCACATCCCCCACGTCAGCGGCTTCTGGGAGAAGTTCTACTTCCGTCCCGGCAACCTGGGATATCCCATCTTCGACACCAAGGTGGGCCGGATCGGGGTCTACATCTGCTACGACCGCCACTTCCCGGAAGGCTGGCGGGCTCTGGGCCTGGCAGGCGCCAAGATCGTGTTCAACCCCTCCGCCACCAGCCGGGGGCTGTCCATGTACCTGTGGAACCTGGAGCAGCCGGCGGCGGCGGTGGCCAACGAGTACTTCATCGGAGCCATCAACCGGGTCGGCAAGGAGCCCTACGGGGACAACGACTTCTACGGCTCGTCCTACTTCGTCGATCCCCGCGGGCAGACCGTGGGCGATCCCGCCTCCGACACCGACGAGGAGCTGGTCGTGCGCGACCTCGACCTGGACATGATCGACGAGGTCCGCAAGACGTGGGCGTTCTACCGGGATCGCCGGCCCGACGCCTACGACCCCCTGGTGGCCCCTTGATGGCTTCGGGCACGGGCTTGCTGGACGGTAGTGAGTTCTGGGTATTGGGTTCTGAGTACCGACTCACAACCCAGAACTCACCACTCAGTACCCCCAACGCGCCATGACCGTACACCAGCACCTCCTCTCCCGACACAGGGAAGTGATGCCGTCGTGGCTGGCGTTGTACTACGACCAGCCCATCTCGCTCGTCGACGGCGACGGGCGCCGGGTCACCGATGCCGAGGGCATGACCTACCTCGACTTCTTCGGCGGGATCCTCACCACCATGACCGGGTACAACGTGCCCGAGATAGTGGAAGCGGTGAAGGCCCAGGCGGAGAAGATGGTCCACACCTCCACGCTCTACCTGATCGAGTCCCAGATCGAGCTGGCCGAGAAGGTGGCGGAGCTGTCGGGAATCCCCGACGCCAAGGTGTTCTTCACCAACTCGGGGACCGAGGCCAACGACACCGCCCTCATGCTGGCCACCCAGTACCGCCGCTCCAACCAGGTGCTGGCCCTGCGAGGGAGCTACCACGGCAAGTCCCATTCGGCGGTGGCGATAACCGGCCAGCGCTCCTGGTCGCCCACATCCATGTCGCCCTTCGAGGTCACATACGTGCACGGCGGGTACAAGCTTCGCTCGCCGTTCGGGCACCTTCCCGACCAGGAGTTCACCGCCGCCTGCGCGGCCGATCTGGAGAACCTCCTGGAGGTGGCCACGGCCGGGGACGTAGCCGCCATGATCGCCGAGCCGATCCAGGGCGTGGGCGGCTTCATCACCCCTCCCGACGGCTTCCTGGGAGCCATGGAGGACGTACTCGACCGCCACGGCATCCTCTTCATCTCCGATGAGGTGCAGACCGGATGGGGGAGGACGGGCGAGCACTTCTGGGG
>JBKHJQ010000423.1:0-2584 GCA_046538055.1 Actinomycetota bacterium | reverse complement strand
GAGGTACATGAAGATCGTATCGTTGGCTCCCGAGGTGATCTGATGGCCACCAAGCAGCAGGCGAAGCAGGCCCGTCGCGCCAAGCGGCGGATCCACATCATGAAGGGCGACCGGGTGAAGGTGATCCGGGGCAACTTCCGCGAGCTGGAGGGCGAAGTGCTCCGCGTGGATCGCAGGAACGCCCGGGTCGTGGTGGAGGGCGTGAACATGCGCAAGCGGCACCAGCGCCCCAGCCAGGAAAACCCCGACGGGGGCATCATCACCTTCGAGGCCCCCATCGACGTCTCCAACGTCATGCTCATCGACCCCGTGTCGGGCGAGCCCTCCAGGGTCCGGATCCGGGTGGACGAGGACGGGACCAAGGAGCGCATCGCCGTGAAGACCGGGAACCCGATTCCCCGGCCGTGACCGGCCCGGGACCAGGCGAAAGTTCAGATATGCAATCGAGACTGCAGCAGCACTACGACGAGCGGGTCCGCCCCGCCCTGCGGGAGAAGTTCGGGTACGAAAACCCGCACGAGATCCCGCACGTCACCAAGGTGGTGGTGAACGTGGGCCTGGGTGAGGCGTCGCGGAACCAGAAGCTCCTGGATTCGGTGGTGGAGGAGGTGGCCATCATCACGGGCCAGAAGCCCATCGTCACCCGAGCCCGGAAGTCGATCGCCGGTTTCTCGCTTCGCGAGGGGGTGCCGGTGGGGGTGAAGGTCACCCTGCGCAAGAAGCGCATGTATGACTTCCTGGACCGTCTGGTGAGCGCCGGCATCCCCCGGATCCGGGACTTCCGGGGCATTCCCACGCGCTCCTTCGACGGGCGGGGGAACTACACGCTGGGCATCAGGGAACAGATCATCTTCCCGGAGATCGACCTGGACGAGGTGGAAGAGGTGCACGGGATGGACATCACCGTGGTCACCTCCACCGAGCGGGACGACGAGGCCTACGCCCTCCTCAGGGAGATGGGCTTTCCGTTCCGGGGCGAGACTCCGGTTCAGATCGGCGCAGCCGCCGACTGACACACGAACCTCTTGGGGGTTTTGGAATGGCAAGGAAGGCGCTCATCGAGAAGGCGAAGCGCAAGTCGAAGTATGGCGTGCGCGACTACAATCGCTGCAACCGGTGCGGGAGAGCCCGCGCCTACATGCGCAAGTTCGGCCTGTGCCGGATCTGCTTCCGTCATAAGGCGCTCCGGGGGGAGATTCCCGGCGTGCGCAAGGCCAGCTGGTAAGGGAAAGAGAATACTGCCATGATGACGGATCCCATCGCGGACATGCTCACACGCATCCGCAACGCAGGCCAGGCCGGGCATCGGTGGGCCGACATGCCCGTATCCAAGGCCAAGATCGAGGTGGCCAGGATTCTCAAGGAGAACCACTTCGTCTACGACTACAAGGTCCTCGACGACGGGCGACACGGCGTGCTCCGGGTGTACCTCAAGTACCACGAGGGGCAGCCGGTCATCCGCCATCTGGAGCGGGTCTCCACTCCGGGCCGACGCCACTTCGTCAAGGCCGACAACATTCCCCGGGTCCGCAACGGGCTGGGCATCGCGATCCTCTCCACGTCCAGCGGGGTGCTCTCGGACAAGAGCGCCCGGGACATGGGAGTGGGCGGCGAGCTCATGGCCCTGGTCTGGTGACGGCCCGGCGTCCGTACTTCGAACCGCTTGAGCGCGAGAGCTACGATGTCGAGAATCGGTAACAAGCCGGTGGAGCTTCCCGAGAAGGTGGAGGCCCGCATGGACGCCGGAATCCTCCATGTGAAGGGTCCCAGGGGGGCCCTCAGCCTGGACGTGCATCCGGACATGCAGGTGGAGGTGGCCGACGACGCCGTGACGGTGACCCGTCCCACCGAGCAGACGCGCCACAAGGCGCTCCATGGCCTCACCCGCTCCCTCATCGCCAACATGGTGGAGGGCGTCACGGAGGGCTTCAAGCGGGCGCTGGAGATCGTGGGCGTGGGGTACCGGGCCGAGAAGAAGGGCAAGGGCCTCACCCTGCACCTGGGCTTCTCGCACCCCGTGGAGTACGCCACCCCGGAGGGGATCGACGTGGAGGTGCCCGCGCCCACCCAGGTCGTGGTGAAGGGGGCCGACAAGCAGCTCGTGGGACAGGTGGCCGCCGAGATTCGCGGCTTCCGTCCGCCGGAGCCGTACAAGGGGAAGGGCGTGCGCTACGTCGGCGAACACGTCCGCCGGAAGGCCGGGAAGACCGCCGGCGCCTGATGCATTGCCGCCCGACAGGGGCGCGCATGCATGGCGCACGCCTGAGCCACTGTGAAGGTCCAAGGAGAGATCGGTGAGACAGCTCAAATATTCCAAGATCCGCAACAGCCGCCGGCTGCAGCGGGAACGGCGCCACCGCCGGGTGCGCAACAAGGTGGTGGGGACCGCCGAGCGGCCCCGCCTGGTGGTGTACCGGTCGCTGCGGAACATGGAGGGGCAACTCGTGGATGACGTGGAGGGCCGGACCCTCCTGGGCGCATCCACGCTGGCCCCCGAGGTTCGCGGCCACGAGCCCGAGGACGGCGAGCGGCGGGGCGAGAGCAAGGCCTTCGCCGCCGGCAAGCTGCTGGCCCGGCGCGCCAA
>JBKHJQ010000422.1:0-2604 GCA_046538055.1 Actinomycetota bacterium | reverse complement strand
CACCATCACCGTGACCGCCGCCACCACTGCCACCGCGTTGGAGAGTATGGTCACGAAGGTCCCCGTGATGGCCTGCTGCGCCCCCACCACGTCGCTGTTGAGCCGGTTCATGAGCTCCCCGGTCTTGGTGGCCGTGAAGAAGCGGAGCGACATGCGGGAGAGATGCTGGAAGAGCTCGCGGCGGAGGTCGTAGATGATCCCCTCTCCCGCCCGGGACGACCACCAGCGCTGCAGTACGCCCACCAGGGCGGAGACCAGCGGCACCACCACCATCCCGGCACCCAGGAGGGTGAGAAGCCCCAGATCCCCCTGATCGATGGCCACGTCGATCAGGTAGCGGATGAGGATGGCGGGCACCACTCCCAGACCGCTGATGACCAGAACGGTCGCCAGGATCCCCGCCAGGAGGAGCCTGTAGGGCCGGGCGTAGGACCAGACCCGCTTCAGTAGGGCGCGATCGACGGAGGGGCGATCCTGGTCCTCGTCGTAGCGGATGTAGTTGTGCCAGCCTCCGCCGTGAAACAATTCCACCTCCGTGAAAGGGCGTGTTCAACCTACAAGGCCGCGCCTCCAGGAAAGATTCCCGTTCGCTCAACCGGGGGGGAGAAGCTCCTCCAGGGCAACCGCCGAGGAGATCACCTGGTGGACCAGCTCCTCGCCCACCCCGCGCATCCCCTCCAGCTCGTACCGAAACGGATCGGCGAACCAGACATGCACCACGCCCCCCTCGTCCTCCAGGCGCCACACCCTCCCGCTTCCGAGCTCCTCCAGCCCGCAGGTTCGCTCCCCCGAGATCAGGGCCGTGCACAGCTCTTCGGGGTCGCCCTCCTCCGCCCGGGCCACCCCGTCCGTGTCGCGAGAGGCATTCAGCACCGCCAGCTGACCCACCGACCGGGAACGGGAATACGGCTCCACCGACCACAGCCCGAAGGCCACCGTGGGGTCGTCGGCCAGGGTCAGCTCCCGGCTCTCGATCACCAGCTGGGACGTCACGTATCGGGCCTCGACCGGCAATACGGAGGGGAACCGGATATCGGGAACGACCGCCACGATCTCCTGGCGGGAGGCCTGCAGGAACTGGGAGCTGTCGCCGGAGCGGGCGAAGACAGCCGCCAGGACACGACCGCCACTCAGGTCCGGATCGGGGGCCCCGAACTCGTCGTTGATCCACTCGGCGTCCTGGGCCGAGCGAGTGCGGACGGGGGCGGTGGTGGTGGTGGTGGAGGCGGTCGTGGCCACCTCCCCGATCCACTCCGAGGAGCGACCGCCCAGCCCTGCCAGGCTGTCATCGGAGCAGGCGGCCGTAGCCACCGTCAGGCCGGCGACGAGGAGCACGAGCGCCCTCCTGGTCGACCTACAACGCTCCCTGTTCGACTCGGTTCCCATGTATCCCCTCAAGACGTCCAGGGAGGCCGGTCGGGTTCCCGGATCCCGGCCGATGACAGATGTTATACCTGCGGCTCCCCCAACCCGCTCTAATCTCCGACGATGCGCTCCGTCCTCTGCCTCAACGGGCCCAACCTCGACATGTTGGGAACACGGCAACCGGACATCTATGGATCCACCGGCCTCACGGATCTGGAGAGCACGGTCATCGAGTGGGGACAGGCGCTCGGCTTCGAGGTGGAATGCAGGCAGTCCAACCGCGAGGCCGAGATGATCGAGCTCCTGCACGAGGCGGAGGGCCGGGCCGGCGTGGTCCTGAATCCGGCCGCCCTCACACACACCTCCGCCGCCCTGGCCGACGCCATCGCCTCCACGTCCACCCCCGTGGTGGAGGTGCATCTGTCCAACGTCCGCTCCCGGGATCGCTGGCGGCGACGCTCGTATGTGTCCCCGGTGGCCGCGGCCACGATCTTCGGGAGAGGGGCGGAGGGATACCGGGCCGCCTTGCGCCACCTCGCCAACCGGCAGGCCTTTCCCATGCAAACGGCCCGCTACGGCCCCCACGTCGACCAGGTGCTCGATCTGCGGGTGGTGGAGGGGGATGTGGGGGTGGCCATCGTCCACGGGGGCTTCTGGCTGGATGCCTGGGGGCGGGACACCACCGAGTCCTGGTCGGTCGACCTGGCGCAGCACGGCATTCCCACTGCCAATCTGGAATACCGGAGACTCGGGTCGGGAGGCGGGGCACGCCCCACCATGTCCGACGTCGTCGGAGGCCTCCGTGCCGCCGTCCGGCTGTTGGAGGTGGAGACGCTGATGATCGTCGGGCACTCGGCCGGAGCACATCTGGCTACGGCAGCCGCCCGGCGAGCCGGTATCCCCCTGAGGGCTCTCGTGACGGTGAGCGGCGTGCTCGACCTGGCGGAGGCGGCTGCCGCCCGGCGAGGGGATGGGGCGGCACTTCGCTTCGACCCCGAGAGGACCACCGATCCCCTCGATGACCTCCCGCCGCCTGTGCCGGTGCTGGTGGCCCATGGCGCCGAGGACACCGTCGTCCCCGCAAGTCATTCCCGCCGATACTTCCAGCATCTCGGGGAAGGGGGGCGCTCGGGCCGCCTGCTGATCCGCGACGGTGTGCGCCATTTCGACGCTCTCGATCCGTCCGGACCCCTTTGGGACGAGATCAGACGCCAGCTGCAACTGTGGAAGGGAGAGGGC
>JBKHJQ010000421.1:0-2604 GCA_046538055.1 Actinomycetota bacterium | reverse complement strand
CCCTCGACCTGGGTCTTCAGGAGATCGTGAACCGGGCACTGGTGGACGGGATCGCCCTCTCCAACGAGGTCAAGGCGGAGGACCTCGCCGAGGGAGAGGAGGTGTTCTCGGAGACAGAGCGAGCAGCGGCCCTGGTGCTGCACGCCCAGACCGGCGAGCTCCTGGCGCTCGCTTCCCATCCCACGTTCGACCCCCAGCAGTTCGTGTCCGGTCTGGACCAGGAGACCTTCGACGAGCTGAGGGAGAGCCGGGCGTTCAACAACCTGGTGGTCAGCGGCCTCTACCCGCCGGCCTCCACCTTCAAGGCGATCACCTATACCGCAGCCGAGCAGTTCCAGCTCCCGTTGCCGGAGGACGAGGAGGGAGTGGATCCGGACAATCGCACCGTTCACTGTGACGGGGAGATCGCGTTCGACCTGGCGGATGGCTCCCAGCAGGTGAAGAACGACTGGTACGAGGGGGACAAAGGGTGGCTCGACATCCATGGGGCCCTGGAGCAGTCCTGCAACATCTACTTCTGGTCGATAGGGCTGGGCACCTACCGCGAGTACCGGGACACCGAGAACCAGAACATCCTCCAGGACTTCGCCCGGGACGTCGGCTACGGGCGGGCCACCGGAATCGACCTCACGGCGGAGGCAGAAGGGGTGGTCCCCACTCCGGAGCTGTTCGAGGAGTGGAAGGAGTTCCAGCTCACCAACCCCGACGCCTCTCCCCGTCTCGACCCCAGTCGTCTGGAGCTGCCCGGCGGGCCCTTCCTGGGTGGCGATCTGATGGATATGGCCATCGGCCAGGGCGCCCTCGTGTCCACACCCCTCCAGGTGGGAGTCTCCTACGCCACACTCGTCAACGGCGGGGAGGTCCTGGAGCCGCGGGTGGTGCGGGAGATCCGCGACCGGTCCGGGGAGACCGTGCACCGGCATGAGCCCGTTGTTCGCAGCACCGGGGAGATCGACCCGGCGGTTCGCTCGTCCCTTCTGGCCGATCTGGGTCGGGTGGTGTCCTCGGGGACGGCCCGGGCGGCCTTCGAGGACTTCGGTCCCGGCGTCGAGGAGGTGGGAGGCAAGACCGGCACGGGCCAGACCTCACCCAATCGGGACAACCATGCCTGGTTCGTGGGTGTGGCACCTCTGGCGGATCCGGAGTTCATAGTGGTGGTCCTCATAGATGAGGGCGGCTCCGGCGGGCAGGTGGCAGCCCCGGTCGCCCGTCATATCCTCCAGTACCTGATGGGCAACGAAGCCACCGCCATAGTGGAGGGGGAGGAGGCCGACTGATGTCGACCCTCGTCAGGGTGGCGCGGGAAGCCGTTGCCGAACGCCGCGGCAACCGGCCCGACTGGATACTGCTGGCGATGATGGTGTTCCTCGCCATCGTCGGCCTCGTGATGATCTACTCCGCTACGAGGGCGTCCGGTGGGAGCATCTCCATGGAGCGTCAGATGATCTTCGTGGCGGCCGGCATCGTGATCTACCTCCTCTCCTCGATGATCGACTACCGCGAGTACCGGGCTGTGATGCCCTACCTGTACGGAGCGATCGTGGTGGCCCTGGTCGCCGTCTTCTTCTTCCCGGAGAGGAACGGTGCCCGGCGCTGGATCGACATGCCTCTCTTCGACCTGCAGCCGGCCGAGATCGCCAAGGTGGTCGTGGTGCTCGCTCTGGCTTCTGTGCTCGCTCCCCACAGCCGGGAGGATGCACGCCCCGATCTGACCTGGACCAAGGTGGGGTTGGTGGTGCTGGCCGTGGCCGTTCCCGCGGCCCTGATCTACTACCAGCCCGACCTGGGCACCATGCTCGTCTTCGTCTTCACGATGATGGCGATGCTGTTCGCCGGAGGCGCCTCGTGGCGCCAGCTGACAGCCCTCGTCGGGTCCGGTGCCGCCGTCACCGTGGCGCTGGTTCAGACCGGGGCCATAGCCGACTACCAGCTCGATCGGATCCGTGTGCTGGTCGACCCCACCATCGACCCGCAGGGCATCGGCTACAACCTGAGCCAGTCCCAGCTGGCCATAGGCTCGGGACAGCTCACCGGCCGCGGCCTGTTCCAGGGCACGCAGACCAACTTCCAGTACGTGCCGGAGCAGGAGACCGATTTCATCTTCACCGCCGTGGCCGAGCAGCTCGGTTTCGTCGGGGGGATACTGGTCCTTCTCGGCTTCCTCTTGCTCATGTGGAGGATCCTGGTGATCGCCTCCAACGCACGGGACAGGTTCGGCGCCCTCATTGCGGTGGGGGTGGCGGCGACCCTCATGTTCCACATATTCATCAACGTCGGCATGACAATGGGCATCACTCCCGTGACGGGACTGCCCCTGCCCTTCGTGAGCCTGGGAGGGTCGTCGTTCCTGGCGATGTCCTTCGCGTTGGGAATAGTCAACTCGATCTGGCTGCGGAGGTCCCCGGTCCCGGGCGAGCACTACGTTGTCTGATACGTAATACGTAATACCGGTCGCGCCCGGTCTTGGCTCACGCCCACTCCACTACGCTCACGTCGGTGATGTGGCATCGGGGAGACGGCGGCTGGCTGGAGGTCATATGCGGGCCCATGTTCTCCGGCAAGAGCGAGGAGCTGATCCGGAGGGTCACCCGGGCAGCCATCGCC
>JBKHJQ010000420.1:0-2613 GCA_046538055.1 Actinomycetota bacterium | reverse complement strand
CGTCCAGGCTCATCTCCCGGTCCAGGGTGAGCGAGAAGTGGATGGAGTGCATGTACTGGGTGTTGAGCTTGATCGCCGACGAGAAGAGGTTGAGGTCATAACCCAGCGTGGCGAAGAGGTGGTTGGCATCCCGGGCATGATGGGTACCGAACCGCTCGTCCTTGTGCCTGTCCACCGTCGGCGAGGCGACGAACCCCTCGTCCTGGGAGATGTCGTTGGCGCGCCGCACGCACAGGAAGCGGCCGTCCATGAGGTGGTTCGTCCCGTCCGGATCCAATCCCAGCGTCTTCACGAGAGCCGAGATGTTGTGGGTGTTGCACGAGACGATCTGGAGGAACCTGTCCTCCCCCGCCACCAGGGAGGCATCGTTGATGCCCCGGGCATACATCTTGCCGAACCCGAACTCCGAGCCCTGGGCCATGAACCCGACCGGTCCCTCCAGGGCCGAGTACTGCTCTTCCTTGTTGCGGTTTCCCACCGGAGTGCAGTCGATGACGACCGTGGCCCGCTCCAGCGCCTCCTGCGTCTCGTACTTGGGGCTGTGCCCCAGCTCCTCGAAGCTGGTGAGGCGGTCGGCGTCCACCGCCAGCGCCGCCCCCCGGCCCACCAGGTCGGCCACCTTGGAGCGCTCCGTCAGGAGAGGGGTCCGCTTGTGGAACGTGACCTCGTCGATCCCGAAATGCTCCCGGTGGTCGGCCAGCATCCCGATGAGTGGCTCGCCGATGGTTCCTGTCCCCACCACATGGACGATCCTGGGCATTGTCAGATTCCCTCCGTTACGGCGAGCATCGCTGTATTGGGTGACATCATGTTCGTATTCCGCAACTTACCATCGGCCGCATCGGCGGCCGATTCACTCAGAACTGGGCTTCCTCAGTGCTACCCGCCAGGGCGAGAGTCGACACGTCATTTCCGCCGATGGCTTCGGAGACCAGGTCGAAGTACCCGGCTCCCACCTCCCGCTGATGACGGGTGGCGGTGTAGCCCGACCCCTCCAGGGCGAACTCGCGCTGCTGGAGTTCCACATAGGCGCTCATCCCCCGGGCGGCGTAGCCGTGCGCCAGCTCGAACATCGAGGCAGATGCGGCGTGGAACCCGGCCAGGGTGATGAACTGGAAGCGGTACCCCATGGCACCCAGGTGCCTCTGGAAGGCGGCGATGTCCGAGTCGTCGAGAGCGGCTTTCCAGTTGAACGATGGTGAGCAGTTGTAGGCCAGCGGCTTTCCAGGGAACCGCTCGTGGATCGCCCGGGCGAAGCTCTCCGCCTCCGCCAGGTCGGGACGGGCGGTCTCGCACCACAGCAGGTCGGCGTAGGGGGCGTAGGCCAGCCCCCGGGATATGGCCTGGTCCAGGCCACTGCGGACCCGGAAGAATCCCTCGGACGTTCGCTCGCCGGTGAGGAACGGACGGTCGCGCTCGTCCACGTCGGAGGTGAGCAGGGTGGCGGCATTGGCGTCGGTGCGCGCCACCACCAGCGTGGGCACATCGGCCACGTCGGCGGCCAGACGCGCGGCGGTGAGGGTGCGGACATGCTGGGCGGTGGGCACCAGCACCTTGCCTCCCATGTGCCCGCACTTCTTCTCGGAGGCGAGCTGATCCTCGAAGTGGACCCCGGCGGCACCCGCCTCTATGAACGCCCGGGTCAGCTCGAACACGTTCAAAGCCCCTCCGAAGCCGGCTTCGCCGTCGGCCACGATCGGCACCAGGTAGTCGACGGAGTCGTCCCCCTCGGCCCAGGCGATCTGGTCGGCTCGGCGCAGGGCATTGTTCATTCGCCGGACAAGGGCGGGAGCCGAGTTGGCCGGATAGAGGGACTGGTCGGGGTAGACCTGCTCGGCCAGGTTGGCGTCACCCGCAACCTGCCAACCCGACAGGTAGATGGCACGCAGGCCTGCCTTCACCATCTGGACCGCCTGCCCTCCGGTCAGGGCACCCAGGGCCCGGACGGGCTCCGGGTGCTGGATATCGTGCCACAGCCTCTCCGCCATCGACCCTGCCAGGGTGTGCTCCTCGCGGATGCTTCCCCGGAGCCGAACCACATCCTCGGCGGCGTAGCTGCGCTGGATCCCGTCCCAGCGGGGATCCGACTCCCAGCGGCGCCGCAGCTCCGCTGCCTCCTTGGTGATGTCGATCATTGGGGTTCCTCTCAGTCGATCAGCTCGTAGGCGGGCAGGGTCAGGAACTCGACGAAATCCGAGGAGAGCGCCACTTCCTCGAACAGCCGGCGCGCCTCCGGGAAACGCCCGGCCTCGAACGCCTCGTCACCCACCGAAGCCTGGATCTCCGCCATGACCTCGTCGGCCACCTCCGCCACCAGGCCGGCGGTGACGGCCTCGTTGGAGTCGGTGGTCACTCCATGACGGATCCATTGCCAGATCTGGCTGCGGGAGATCTCGGCGGTGGCGGCGTCCTCCATCAGGTCGTCGATGGCGGCGGCCCCGGTCCCGCTCAGCCAGGACGCCAGATACCGGATGCCCACCGACACGTTGGTCCGGATGCCGGCCTCGGTGACCTTGCCTCCGGCCACATGCGTGTCGAGGAGGTCGGCTTCGTCCACGGCCGCCTCCGGACGCCGACGCTCGATCTGGTGGGGTGATTCGCCCAGCACGGCGT
>JBKHJQ010000419.1:0-2646 GCA_046538055.1 Actinomycetota bacterium | reverse complement strand
CGCCTACGGAGTGCGCTCTGCCATGCCCACCTCCCAGGCCCGCAAGCTGTGCCCCACCCTGCGAGTGGTTGGGGGCTCGTTCGGTCGCTACCTCGACTTCTCGGAGCAGGTGATGGAGATCTTCCGACGGTTCACGCCCGACATCGAGCAGATCTCGGTGGACGAGGCATTCCTGGAGGTGGGGGGATCCCAGCACCTGTTCGGCCCGGCACCTGACATCGCCACCCAGATCCGGACGCTGGTGCGGGAGGAGGTGGGTCTGGGGGTCTCCATCGGGGTTGCCACCACCAAGCACCTCGCCAAGGTCGCCTCCCAGGTGGCCAAACCCGACGGCCTGGTGGTGGTACCGGAAGGCGAGGAAGGAGAGTTCCTGGCGCCGCTACCTGTCGAGATCCTGTGGGGGGTGGGGCCGGTAACCGCCCGCAAGCTCCGCCAGGGGGGCGTGGAGACGGTGGGGGACATCTCCGCCACTCCCGTCGAGGCCCTCTCCGCCTGGCTGGGGCCCTCGGCGGCCCATCATCTGCTCGCCCTGGCCGAGAACCGTGACCCCCGCCCGGTGCGAACGCGGCCCCGGGCCAAGTCGGTCGGCTCCCAGCAGGCCCTGGGCCGGGGGCTGACCGATCCCGATGAACTGGACCGGGTGGTGCTCTCGTTGGCCGAGCGCATCGGGAAGCGACTGCGAGCCAAGAGCCGCGAGGGCCGCACGGTCAGCCTCAGGGCCCGTTTCCCGGGCGGGCGGATCGTCTCCCGCTCCGAGACCCTGGACGCGCCCATATCGGGGACCGACGCCATCGACACCGTGGCCCGCCGGCTCCTCCGCCAGGCCATCGACGACCCCACCGAGCCCGTGACCCTGGTGGGGGTGTCGGTATCGGGCCTGTTCGAGGAGGCGGGGGTCCAGATGGAGCTGGGCCTGGACGAGGGAGAGGTGGAGAAGGCGGGCAGCAAAGCCGCCGAAGCCGGGAATGCAATGGACCGCCAGATCGACGAGATCCGGCGCCGCTTCGGGGACAAGGCGGTGACGCGGGCCGGGCTGTTGGACAGGGCCGACCGCAATGCTCCCGAGGAATTCCGGCGGCTGGCCGAGAAGGACTGAGCCGTCGGGTATGGTCTGGGCCCATGACCCTGGCCATAACCGGAGACGAAGCGGCCGACCATCTCCTCAACACCAACGGGACCGCCCTTCTCATCGGGATGCTGCTCGACCAGCAGGTCCCCATGGAATGGGCCTTCCGGGGTCCCGCCACCCTGGAGGAGCGGCTGGGGCACATGGATGCCACCCGGATCGCCGCCATGGACGAGGACGACTTCGTGGAGCTGTGCCGGAGGAAGCCGGCCATTCACCGCTTCCCCCAGAGCATGGGCCGCCGCATTCACGCCCTCTGCCGCCACCTGACAGAGGAGTACGACGGGGACGGATCCCGCCTGTGGGGCGATGACCCGGACGCCGCCACCCTCTTCGGGCGCGTCTCCGACCTTCCCGGGTTCGGGAAGGAGAAGTCGATGATCTTCATGGCCCTCCTCGCCAAGCGGTTCGAGGTGCGCCCCGCGGGGTGGGAGGAGCACGCCGGGCCGTTCGCCGATGCCGAGCCCCGCTCCGCCGCGGACGTGGACGGGGAGGAGAACCTGGCCCGGGTGCGGGAATGGAAGCGTGCCCGCAAGGCGGCCGGCAAGGCCAAGCAGGAGTAGCGATGTCCGACCGCCTGGAGGAGTGGATGGACGGCTACGTGGAGGCCTGGGACTCCAACGATCCCGGGCAGATCGCCGCCCTCTTCTCACCCGAGGCGGTGTACGACCCCCAGACCGCCGACGGGCCCTGGCACGGGGTGGACGAGATCGTGGCCGGCTGGGTGGGGATCGGCGACACCCCCGGCAACTGGGAGTTCGAGTGGCGCCCCCTGACCGAGACCGACGACGTGGCGGTGATCACCGGCCATACGCGCTATCTCGACCCTCCCGCCAGCTACCGCAACCTGTTCGTCATCCACTTCGACGACCAGGGGCGTTGCCGCGACTTCACCGAATGGTGGATCGACGAGGACGAAGAAGGAGACCAGTAGGGGTGACCCCCACCGTTGGGGTATCGTTCCCGGCAGTATGCGGCGGATCCTGATTGCCAAGCCGGGTCTGGACGGGCACGACCGGGGGGCCAAGGTGATCGCCCGGGCCCTGCGGGACGCCGGCCACGAGGTCATCTACTCCGGCCTGCACCAGACTCCCGCCCAGATCGCGGAGACCGCCCTGCAGGAGGACGTGGATGCCGTGGGGCTGTCCTCCCTCTCCGGGGCACACCTCGGCCTCTTCCCCCAGGTGGTGGAGGAACTGGCCGCTCGCGGTGCCTCCGACATCCTGGTCTTCGGCGGGGGGGTCATCCCCGAAGCCGATATCCGTCCTCTCAAAGAAGCGGGGCTGGCCGAGGTCTTCACGCCCGGAGCTCCCCTCGAGGCCATCACCTCCTGGGTGGCCGAGCACGTCCCCTCCCGGGTGTGATGGGCGACCGGGCCATGCTCGAGGTGGCGAAGGAGGAGGCTCGCCTGGGCGCCTACGCCGGCGGCATCCCCATCGGCGCCGCCCTGTTCGGACCCGACGGGGAGCTGTGGGGCCGGGGCCACAACCGCCGGATCCAGGATGGTGATCCCACCATCC
>JBKHJQ010000418.1:0-2650 GCA_046538055.1 Actinomycetota bacterium | reverse complement strand
TCGTAGGCCTCACTGGGCACGAGAGGCTCGACGCGGTCGTGGGGATGCCAGGGCCGCCAGGGCCGGGAACGCTCCTCGTCCAGGGCGCGGTGGGAGGCACGCAGCCAGCCCTGGGCGACGGGGGAGTGGGGATCGAGGGCGCCCTGGAACACCACCTCCTCATCCTGGGGATCCAGCACCCTCAGCACGACGAAGACATCGGCGTCCGTGGTCGACGACGACACTGTGAGGCGGAGGGCGGAGGGGCCGGTGATCTCCAGCGGCTCCTCCAGGGGATCGGTGGAGAACGACAACCCCTCGCCCAGCGCCTCGAAGTCGAGGGAGGCTCCCTCTCCCGGGGGGCCGGCCCTCAGGCTCCCGTCGGGATGGAGGTGCAGGGTCTCCCATCGTGTCCGGGGGATGGGCCAGTCATCCTCGAAGCGCGTCTCGAAGCGGTCGGGATGCCGTATCCAGAGCATCACCCGGGGGCGCTCGGGCCAGCCGTTGTCCTCGCCCTTGAGGAAGTGGTCGAAGAACTCGAGCTGCAGCTCGCGTCCGTAGTCGGTGTAGAAGTGCGTCCAGTGCTCCTCCCCGTGCACCTCCAGCCACTTCTGGGCGGAGGCGGCCTGGACGAATCCCTCGAAGTTGCCCCGGGCGTGGAGCCCGTGGCCTCCCCAGTTGCCGGCCGACAGGAGCGGGACCTCGATCTCGGCAGGCCGGCCGGAGCGCTCCCGGTGGTAGCCGTCGTCGGTGGGATGGGAGAAGATGCTCTCGCCGAAGTCGGTGCGGTTGGCGACCAGGGTGTCGGGGTCGAGGGTGACGTCCCCGCAGGCGTTGAGGCCGGTGATGGGGTGCTTGGGCCCGTTGTCCCCCAGGCCGTACTGGACCGTCTTGACCTGCATGTCGTACCAGTTGGGGAAGAACGTGGACAGCATCCCCCCATGGTGGGTCATGTCGCGATAGAAGTCTGCCGCGCCCTCCCACACGCAGATGGCGGCCAGGTGGGGCGGCTTGAGGGCGGCCACCTGCCACTGGTTGATGGCGTAGTAGGAGATGCCGTTGAGACCCACCTTGCCGCTCGACCACGGCTGGGTGCCGGCCCATTCGATGCACCGGTAGAAGTCCTGTGTCTCCCGTTGGGAGAAGTGGTCGATGACTCCGGGGGAGCGGCCTGCCCCCCGTGAGTCCACCCGCACGCAGGCGTAGCCGTGCGGAACCCACTTCTCGGGGTCGGGGACCTCCCAGGCCTGGTACTGGTTGGTGGTTCCCTCCGCCACCTCCGGGTACGCCTCGATCATCCGGTTCCACTGATCGGGGTAGCCCTCCTGGAAGAGGAGCCCCTTGGCATATGGCCCGTAGCTGAGGATCACCGGATGGACGTCGTCATCGTCGGGCCGGAACACGTCGGCGCTCAGCTCCAGCCCGTCGTCCATCTCGATGAGGACGTCCCAGTCGATCCTCATCCCGTCTCGTACCTCGCTGACGCTCATCCGTCTCCTCTCCGCGTCAGCGAGCGAGACTACACGATCATGCACATTGCAGATCCCCACGGTGGTCAGGGGGCGGCCGAGCGGATCCGCTCCCACAGGTCGGCCACCTCCGCCCGGGTGGTGGAGGGAGCCCCGATCGCCACCCGCAGGGTGTAGGCGCCGTCCAGCACAGTGTGGGTGATATACGCCGCTCCCGAGCGGTTCACCTCCTCCAGGATGCGGCGGTTGGGCCCGTCTCCTCCCCGGTGGCGGAGGCACACCAGCCCCAGGGGATGGGGTGCCGCCAGCTCGAAGTCGGGATCGGCCTCCACCCATCCCGCCAGCTCCTGGGCCAGGTCGATCCCGTTGCGCACGTGCCGGCGTATCCCCTCGGTCCCGAACGAGCGGATCACGAACCACAGCTTCAGCGCCCGGAATCTGCGACCGAGCGGGATCTGCCAGTCCCGGTAGTCGATCACCGCTCCCGACTCCGTCGCCTGGTTCTTGAGGTACTCGGGGAGGATCGTGAGCGTCTCGATGAGGCGGGCCCGGTCCGCCACGTAGAAGGCGGAGCAGTCGAAGTTGGTCAGCATCCACTTGTGGGGGTTGAAGACGTAGGAATCGGCCTGCTCCAGACCCGACAGCATCCAGCGGTACTCGGGGAGCACCGCCGCCGTACCGGCGTAGGCGGCGTCGACGTGCAGCCACGCCCCATGGGCCCGGGCCACCTCGGCTATGGCCGGAAGGGGATCGATGGCGGTGGAGGAGGTGGTGCCCACCGTCGCCACCACCGCCGCCGGGGTCAACCCGTCCGCCTCGTCGGCCGTCATCGCCTCCTCCAGGGCGTCGGGGTCCATGGCGTGGTCGGCGTCCACCGCCACGTGGTGGAGACGCTCCGAGCCGTAGCCGGCGATGCGGACGGCCTTGTCGATGGAGGAGTGGCCCTGCGTGGAGGTGTAGACGGTGAGGTCGCCTCCCGCTCCGTGGCGGTTCGCCTGTCCGTGGGTGGCCGTCTCCCGGGCGGCGAGCAGCGCCACCAGGGTGGCGGAGGAGGCCGAGTCCTGGATCACTCCGCCGCCCCTCCCGGCGGAGTGGAAGCGTTCCCCCAGATCGCACATCTCCACCAGCCAGTCCAGGACGTGGCTCTCGAGCTCGGTGAGGGCAGGGGAGGTGGCCCACAGCATCCCCTGGGCACCTAGTCC
>JBKHJQ010000417.1:0-2653 GCA_046538055.1 Actinomycetota bacterium | reverse complement strand
GCAGTGCACGGAGCCCTCCAGATGGCCGTCACTCCACTCGCCGGGTGACCTGACGTCGAGGACCTGCAACGGGTCTTCGCTGGCGTCGGCGCCCTCCAGGAACTGGCGGGCGGTGATGGTGCCGTGCGACACCACCGGGTTGCCTGCCTCGATCCAGCGATCCAGTCCACTCATCCATCCGCGGACGTCCTCGTAGCCCACCCGCGCCAAAGCGGTGCGTGCCTCCGCCAGGCGCTCCTCGTCGTCGACTATCAACACCAGAGGGTGGTCGAAGGGAACCAGCCATCCCACCCACGTGGCGAAGTCCTGGTTGGCCTCGATGCCCAGCGACCCCGGGATGTGCCCGGCGGCGTATGCCTCCTTGGGCCTCCCGTCGACCACCGTGACCTCGCCCTGCATTCGGAGGAGGCTCTCGGGATCCAGGGCCGGCACCGGGGGAAGCTCGGCCCGGGTAGGGCCCATGAGGTTGATGGGGCCCATGTGGGAGTAGTAGGCGGGATACGGCTCCAGCCGGGAGAGCTGGTTGTCTGCGAAGCTGTCCGGGTCCGGGATCGCCACCACCGGGTTCTCCCGCCTCTCGTCACCGATCGTCGACGTGCTGGGACCGGCCACCGATGCCGTGCAGAAGGACCCGGCGCCATGGGTGGGATACAGGCCGACCGAGTCGGACAGCTCCATCAACCTGCGCACCGACCCCCACTGGAGCCGGGCGAGCTGGCGGGCGCGTTCGGTTCCCAGCAGGTCGGTGCGGCCTGCCGCCCCCACCAGCAGGCTCCCACCGGAGAACACCGCCACCGGCTCGCCGTCGACGACGACCAGATAGGAGACGTGCTCGGGGGTATGGCCGGGAGTGTGGATCGGGCTGATCGAGAGGCTCCCCTCGATCAGGTCCTCGTGGTGGAAGGCGGGGGTGTGCCCGAAGGCCGCTCCCGAGCCGGCCGGGAGGACCAACTCGGCCCCGGCCTGACCCGACAGGTCGAGACCGCCGGAGATGTAGTCGTTGTGGAGATGTGTCTCCAGCACCCAGCGGATCTCCACGTCCTCGGCGGCGGCAGCATCGAGGAAGCGGTCTGTGTCCCTCTGGGGGTCGACCACGACGCCCATGCCGTCGTGGGTCAGCAGATAGCTCATGTCGCCCAGGCCGGGCGTGGAGATCGGTACGACTTCCATCGCTCCTCCTCATGCCGGATTCGGATCCGCGAATATGCGCGTTCCAGCATACACCCCGTCCGGAGTTCTGCCGGGTGAGGGACGATCCTCAGCGCTCGGCGCCCTCCAGTGCGGCGGGGGGGCCGAGCTGTTCGCCCATCACCTCACGGAGCAGGTCCATCGCCTGGATGATCTTGGGAGACGTCAGCGAGTAGTGCGCCCACTGGCCGTCCTTGCGGACCGTGACCAGCCCCTTCTCCCGCAGCGTTGCCAGATGCTGGGAGACATTGGCCTGTGGGAGATCCAGCTCTTCGCACAGCTGGCTCACGGTGCGCTCCCCGTTGCGGAGAGCATTGATGATCAACAGCCTCTTGGGATCGGCCAACCCCTTGCAGACGCTGGCGTGGAGGCGGTACAGCTCTTGGCGGACGCTGCTCATGGAGGCCCCACTATGCCACACCGGTCCGTGCAGCGGGAGTCACGGCACGCTATGGTTGTCGGACATAGATTCACAAAGCCGCATATAAACGGACCCGACTGGGAGGGTCGCATCCGGGTGGTGTGGCCCTCCGGCACCAGGAGGCAGGGATGGCGGAAGCGATGGCCGCTCTGGAAGATACCGAGACCGAGACCGAGCGCGAGAAGATGGTGCTGATCGCCGCCTCAGGGGATCTGGACAAGGCCTGGCCCGTGTTCATCCTCGCTACGACGGGAGCGGCCTACGGGATGGACGTCACCGTGTTCTTCACCTTCTGGGGCCTGGGGATCCTGAAGAAGCCCGAGGCGGGGGTGACCGGGGAGGACTGGCGCCAGAAGCTCCTCTCCATCTTCAACCGGGGCACGCCCCAGCACCTCCATCTCTCCAAGATGAACTTCGGTGGGATGGGGGCGAAGATGATGAAGGACCTGGCCGACAAGCACAAGGTGGCATCGGTGCAGGAGCTGCTGGAGATGGCCCAGCAGATGGGTGTCAAACTGTGGCCCTGCCAGATGACCATGGACATGATGGGGCTCAGTAGAGAGGACCTGCTGGACGGGCTGGATGACCCGGCCGGGGCAGGATCGGCCATCAGCCTCATGAAGCAAGCGAGCATCAGTCTGTTCATCTGATGGAGAAGGAGGAGCAGTGGCGGATTTGACGGTCGATGCGCGAGGACTGCAATGTCCCATGCCGGTGATCAAGCTGAGTCAGGCGATAATTTCCGCCTCGTCCGGGCAGTCGGTGGAGCTCATCTCCACGGACCGTGGTTCCTGCTCGGACGTGCCGGCCTGGGTGGACGACATGGGCCACGAGCTGAAGGAGCAGTTCGAGACCGACGGAGAGTTCCACTTCGTCATCCAGAAGTCGTGATCCGATGACGGTGGAGGAAGCACCCCCCGGGTTGTCGGGTTCGGCGGCGGATGGGTCTCCGGTGTGGGGGAAGGTGATCGACCAGGGTCGTTGCATCGGCTGTCACGCCTGCACGACGGCCTGCAAGTCCGAGAATCAGGTGCCGGTGGGGGT
>JBKHJQ010000416.1:0-2674 GCA_046538055.1 Actinomycetota bacterium | reverse complement strand
GCGCCTCACCGCCAATCCGGGGCCGTCCTCCTACCCGGCCTTCTCCGGTGACGGATCCCGCCTCGCCTACACGGGACGGGACGAGGGGATGAACGAGGTGCATCTCATGAACGCCGACGGAGGCGACCCCCGCCGCCTCACGTTCCACGGCTCCCTCAGCCAGGTGGTGGGGTGGGACGGCGACGACGTGCTCTACGCCTCCAGCGCCGAGTGGCCCTTCAGCAACGACACCCGCCTGTGGTCGGTCCCCGCCCAGGGCGGGCCCTCTCGCCTCCTCCCGTGGGGTCCGGCCCGGGCCCTCGCCTTCCAGCACCGCGGTCCCGGCCGGGTGCTGGGCCGCCACACCGCCGATCCGGCCCGCTGGAAGCGCTACCGGGGCGGCCGGGTGGGGAGCCTGTGGATCGACCGGGAAGGATCGGGAGAGTTCCTGCCCCTGGTGGAGCTGGGAGGCAACCTCAGCTCTCCCATGTGGATCGGACGGCGCATCTACTTCCTGTCGGACCACGAGGGGCACGGCAACGTCTACTCGGTGACCCCCACTGGGCGCTCCCTCCGGCGCCACACCCATCACGAGGGCTTCTACGCCCGCCACGCCTCCACCGACGGGAGGACCATCGTCTACCACTGCGGGGCGGACCTGTGGATCCTGGACCCTCCCGACGGCGAGCCCCGCCGCCTGGAGGTGGAGCTTCCCTCGGCCCGCCCGCAGCGCAACCGCAAGTTCATGAACCCGGGGAGATACCTGGAGTCGATGTCCCTCCACCCCCAGGGACATACCTTGGCGGCCACGGTTCGGGGCGGCTCCTACACCATGGGGCTGTGGGAGGGGGCGGTACGCCGCCACGGCCCCGTCTCGCAGCATCGGAGGAGGCTCACCACCTGGTCCCCCGACGGGGAGGCGACCGTGGCCGTGACCGACGAGACCGGCGAGGACGCCCTGGTGGTGGAGAGGCGGGACGGATCCGACCGGCGGGTGCTGGAGGGCGACCTGGGCCGGGTCCGGACGGTGGATGTGGCTCCGGGGGGGGAGTTCCGCATCGCCATCACCAACCACCGCCACGAGCTGGCGATCGTCTCGGGTGAGTCGGGGAGGGTGACCGAGGTGCATCGGAGCCCCCACTCCTGGATCGCCGGCACGGCATGGTCCCGGGACGGGCGCTGGCTGGCGTTCTCGGCTGCCGTCAATCCCCGCAGTCACAGCCTCTTCCTACTCGACACGGCGGGGAAGGGAGGACCGGTCATGGTCACGAGGGAGGGCTTCGACGATCGCTGGCCCAGCTTCGACCCGGCCGGTCGCTATCTCTACTTCGTCTCGGCCCGGGTCTTCGATCCCGTCTACGACACCCACTTCCACCAGTACGGCTTCCCCACCGGAACCCGGCCTCACCTGCTGACCCTCCGAAAGGACGTCCCCTCTCCCTTCGACCCGGCCCAGCGTACGGTGCGTGCTCCCGGGTCCCCGTCCGCCGGCAAGGAGGAAGCGGGGGGGAAGGAGGGCTCCGGAGGGGACAGCGACGCGCCCGCGGAGGTGGAGGTGGATACCGACGGCATCGAATCCCGGGTGGTCGCCTTCCCCCAGCCCGGCGGCCGCTACGGGCCGGTGGTGGGCGCCAACAGCCGCGTGTTCACCCTCAGCTTCCCGATCCAGGGCGCCTTCTCCCACGACAGCTCCGACGGGGGACGGCTGGAGGCGTGGGACTTCAACACCGAGAAGATCGAGCAGATCGCAGAGGGAGTCTCCGCCGTGGAGGCCAACCCCCCGGGGACCGTGCTGGCCATGCGGGTGGGGCGCAGGCTGAGGGTGGTGCCGGCGGGGTGGAAGGACGACAAGTCGGGGGGTAGCGAGGCGAACCGCTCCACCGGCTGGGTAGACCTGAACCGGATCCGGGTGCAGGTGGACCCGGGAGCCGAATGGCGTCAGATGTTCTCGGAAGCATGGCGCCTCCAGCGCGACCACTTCTGGTACGAGGACATGTCGGGAGTCGACTGGCGGGAGGTGCGCGATCGCTATCTGCCGCTGGTGGAGCGGGTGGGGTCTCGCTCCGAGTTCAGCGACCTGCTGTGGGAGATGCAGGGGGAGCTGGGCACCTCCCATGCCTATGAGCTGGGCGGCGACTACCGGCCCGTGCCGGTCTACCGCCAGGGCTCCCTGGGCGCCGACCTGGAGCTGCGCCGGGGCGCCTGGAGGGTGGGTGCAATCGCGGAGGGAGACCCGTGGGACCCCGGGGCCTCATCCCCGCTGCGGGCTCCGGGTGTGGACGTGCAAGCGGGAGACCGTCTCCTGGCGGTCGACGGGATGGAGGTGGACGCCGCCTCCGATCCCCGCTCCCTGCTGGTGGACCGGGGAGGCCGCCCGGTCGAACTGCGGTTGAAGCGAGGGAGGCGCTCCCCCCACACCGTCACCGTCACCCCTCTCTCGGATGAGACGGCCCTCCGCTACCGGGAATGGGTGGAATCCAACCGCTCGTCGGTGGCCGAGGCCACGGAGGGGCGGGCCGGGTACATCCACATCCCCGACATGGGACCGGCCGGTTTCGCCGAGTTCCACCGGGCGCTCCTCACCGAGATCGACAAGGACGGCCTCGTGATCGACGTCCGTTACAACCGGGGAGGGAACGTGAGCCAGCTCCTCCTGGAGCGACTGCTGCGTCGACGGGTGGGATGGCAGGTGACC
>JBKHJQ010000415.1:0-2685 GCA_046538055.1 Actinomycetota bacterium | reverse complement strand
GGCGCCCTGGAGACATTTTACAGCGAGATGGGGTTCACCGACGTCCGGTTCCGCTATCCCACAGGCCAGGACGTCCTGTCCGACCTGTCGGTCAGTATCCCCCCCGGCCGGAGGGTGGCAGTGGTGGGCGAGACCGGATCCGGGAAGACGACCTTCGCCAAGCTGTTGGTGCGGATGCTCGACCCCGCCGAGGGCAGTGTCAGCATCGGAGGGGTGGATCTGCGGGATGTGTCCTCGAAAGACCTCCGCCGGCGGGTGGCGTTCGTGCCCCAGGAGGGCTTCCTCTTCGAGGGCACGATCGCCGACAACGTCCGCTACGGGTATCCGGAGGCCGGAACGCGTGAGGTGCGGACCGCTTTCCTGGAGCTGGGCCTGGACGAGTGGGTGAGCTCGATGCCGGCAGGCATCGACACGCAGGTGGGGGAGCGGGGCGGGAACCTCTCGGCCGGGGAGAGACAGCTCGTCGCCCTGGTGCGGGCGTGGATATCGGCTCCGGATCTCCTGGTGCTGGATGAAGCCACCTCGGCGGTGGATCCGGCTCTGGACGTCCAGCTGCGGAGGGCCATCGACCGTCTCACTGCCGGGCGAACGTCGGTCACCATCGCCCACCGGCTCGCCACCGCCGAAGCTGCCGACGAGATCCTGGTCTTCCATCAGGGGAAGCTGGTCGAGAGAGGTCCTCACGTCCGACTCCTGGCGACGGTGGCGTGTACGCCTCGCTGTACGCCGATTGGGTGGCGGGCACCCGGGCCGTCTGAGATGGACTGGAGAGAGAGCTCTCCGTGTTCGCCCGGCCCGGTCAATACAATTGGATCACATGCCGAGAGCCAACGAGATCTCCCGGGCCGGGCGCAATGACTGGCTGATCGAGGAGATGTACGAGCGCTACCTGGACTCTCCCCGGTCGGTCAGCGAGGAATGGCGGCGCTACTTCGAGAACGGAGGTGACGGGGCCACCGCCACCCCGCCCTCTCCCGCCGCCCCTCCGGCCCGGCCGGAGGAAGAGCCGACCCCGCAGCCCCCCGCCCCGGGGCCGGATCGGGAGCGGGATCAGGAACCCGCGGCCCCGGGGGACGAGGCCGTCCCTCTCCGGGGCATCACCGGTGTCATCGCCCAGCGCATGGACGAGAGCCTGTCCGTGCCCACCGCCACCTCGGTTCGGACAATGCCCTCCAAGCTGCTGGAGGTCAACCGCCGGATTCTCAACAATCAGCTCAGCCGTCTCATCGAAGGCGGGAAAGTGAGCTTCACCCACCTGATCGGCTGGGCAGTCGTGCGGGCGCTGCGGGAGCACCCGGCGATGAACGTCTCCTACGCCCGAATAGACGGTCAGCCTCACATCATTCGCCATCCCCACGTGAATCTGGGACTGGCGATCGATCAGGAGCGGTCGGACGGGACCCGGGTGCTGATCGTCCCCAACATCAAGGAGGCCGACCAGCTCGACTTCCGGCGGTTCTGGCTCGCCTACGAGGAGGTGGTGGAGAGAGCGCGCAATAACCGTCTCACCCCCGACGACTTTGCCGGAACCACCGTGAGCTTGACGAACCCGGGCACCATAGGAACGGTGCAGTCGGTGCCCCGCCTGATGCCGGATCAGGGGCTGATCGTCGGGGTGGGCGCCATCAACTATCCCCCCGAGTACCAGGCCGCCGATGCCTCCTACCTCGCCCGCCAGGGAATCGGCCGGGTCATCAACATCACGTCCACATACGACCACCGCGTGATACAGGGTGCCCAGTCCGGCGAGTTCCTGGCCCAGGTCCATCGTTTCCTGTTGGGCGAGGACGACTTCTACGACGAGATCTTCCGGTCCATGTCCATGCCCTACACGCCGGCCCGCTGGGCGGTGGACGCCAACCCCCGCATCGGGAGCCCCGACTGGATCGCCAAGCAGGCAAACGTGTTCCGGATCATCAACGCCTACCGGGTCCGGGGTCATCTCATCGCTGATCTCGATCCGCTCCGGCTGGAGCCTCCCCGGATGTACGAGGAGCTGGACCCCCTCTCCTACGGGCTGACGATATGGGACCTGGACCGCGAGTTCGCCACCGGCGGGATCCTCGGCACTCCCACGATGACCCTGGGGCGGATCCTGTCACTGCTTCGCAACGCCTACTGCCGGACGGCCGGGACCGAGTACATGCACATCCAGGAGCCGGATCAGAAGCGGTGGATCCAAGAGAGGGTGGAGGTCGACGCCACGCCCGCATCCGACGACGAGCGTGTGCGGATCCTCCGCAAGCTGAACGAGGCCGAGTCCTTCGAGGCGTTCCTCCACACCAAGTACGTGGGACAGAAGCGCTTCGGGCTGGAGGGGGCGGAGAGCCTCATACCCCTCCTCGATGCCGCGCTCACGGCGGCTGCCTTCGACGGTATGACCAGCGCCGTGATCGGGATGTCGCACCGGGGCAGGCTCAACGTCCTCGCCAACATCGTGGGCAAGGCCCCGGCCCGCATCTTCCGGGAGTTCGACGGCGATCTGATGCCGGGGATGGAAGGCGGCGCCGACGACGTCAAGTACCACCTGGGCGCCGAGGGCACCTACGAGACCCCGAGCGGCTCCATCGACGTGGAGGTGGTGGCCAACCCCAGTCATCTGGAGGCGGTGGACCCGGTCCTGGAGGGTGTGGCGCGGGCCAAGCAGGAGAAGATCGGTTCCGCCGGCCACACCCAGGTGCTGCC
>JBKHJQ010000414.1:0-2693 GCA_046538055.1 Actinomycetota bacterium | reverse complement strand
CAGATCGGCGTCGGTGTCGGATCCCAGCTTCTCGGCCGTGTCCCCGTCCACGTCCACCAGACCCAGCCATGTCACGGCGGGGTGCTCGCGGGCCAACTCGGCCCGCACCCGCCCTATGGTCCCGCAGCCGACGATGGCCAGGCCGATCTCACTCGATGGCATCAGTTGCGCCTTTCGTGCATCATATGACAGATACTAAGCACGATGCAGGTCCGGTTCCCCGGACAGCCCGCTGTACCCGGTAGCCGTGGCCGACAGGAGGCGACGATGGAGTTGGTCGACAGATCGGATTTCAAGCACCGGATGAACCAGGCCCTGACCATCGATCCCGCCCGCACTGCCGCGCTCACCATCGACATGCAGCGGGAGTACCTGGACGAGACCGTGGGACAGTCCGTCGTGGTGGCCTCCGAGGCGGAACGGGTTCTCAAGGCCAGCCGGCGGCTCCTGGATCTGTGCCGGGGAATGGGAATCCCCGTGGTCCACGTCTACGTGGTTCGCCGCCCCGAGGAGGCGAGGGCGGGCTTCGTCGCTGGGGGTCTGGCCTACCTCCAGACCGCCCAGCGCATCGGAGCGTCCCAGCTCCCCCACCGGCCTCCCCGCACCCGGCCCGACCGGGTGGCGGGCTCCCCGGAGTCGGAGGTCCCCGCGCCCCTGCAGGGGCCGGACGACATCCACATCACCTCCAAGAAGGGCCTGGACGGCTTCGCCCACACCGACCTCGACTTCCTGCTTTGCCGGATCCTGGATGTGGATCATCTCCTGATCACCGGTATCAACACCGACACCTGCGTCTACTCCACCACCTTCTCCGCCGCCAACCTCGGCTACTCACCGGTGGTGGTGTCGGACTGCGTGGCCAGCATGCGGGGGCTGGACAGCCACGAGATGGCGCTGGAGCTCATGGCACGCAGCATCGCCTGGGTGCTCAGCCTGGACGAGGTGGCGGAGGCCCTCACCCCCTGAGCGGGCCCGACTCAGATCTTGTGGCCCACGCCTTCCACCACCCCCTTGCTGCTGAGGATCACGGTGTCCTCCAGGGCGGTCACGTTGTGGGGGACGTTGGGAGGGGCATGGAAGCCCTGCCCCGGGCCCATCACCGCCGTCTCCCCATCCAGGGTCACCTCCAGCCTCCCCTCGATGATGTAGACGATCTGCTCGTGGGGGTGACGGTGCTCGACCGCTCCGTAGCCCTTCTCGAAGCGGAGCCTTCCCACCTCGATCTGCTCCCCGGTCACCAGCTCGCCGTAGGCGGTGGAATACTTGGGCGTCACGGTCTCCTTCTCGATCTCGTCCATGATGATGAACGGCATGTGCTCCCTCCTCGGGTCCGGCTCTCTTCCTACTGCAGTCGCCCGGCCTGGCGGGGCCCCGACGACTCGACCAGGTTCTTGAAACCGACGGTCCATGTGTCCTCCAGGGCGCTCACCCGATGGGGCACCCCGGAGGGGTGGAAGGTGGCCTGTCCCGCTCCCACCACATAGGTCTCCGAGCTCTCCCCCTCTCCCAACGTCACCTGCAGCCGCCCCTCCTCCACGAAGATGGTCTCCTCCTCCGGGTGGGCACAGGACCCCGAGCCCTCACCCCGACGGAGACGGATCCGCACCACCTCCATCCGGTCGCTTCGCAGCACGGTTCCCCCCTCTGTCAGCCTCGCCTTTCCCATGTCGATCACCCCTCTCAGCCCAGGCTGCCCGTGGCACGGTAGATCTGCTCGGAGGCGCGGATCTTGAAGCTCAGCACCACGCTGTCTTCCAGCGCCTGGACCCCGTGCGGCACGTTGGAGGGGTTGAAGCATGCCTCTCCCGGCTCGATCACGAAGCGCTCGGCTTCCTCGCCCTCCCCTACCACAGCCTCCAATCTGCCCTGCACGCAGTAGACGATCTGCTCCTCCGGATGGCTATGGAGCTCGGCTCCGGTTCCCTCCAGGAACCGGGCCTTCACCAACTCGGTGTGCTCACTGCGCAGCACCGGGCCCAGTCCGGCCGAGTATTCCGCCGTGACCAGGTTGTCCTGATCCCGGTCCAGGTCCACCAGTCCCATCACTCGCTCCTATCTTGGACTCTTTGCATCGTACATCCTGCAGGACCGGCCTTCGTCGCGGTATATTGGGCGCCCGACCGGGATACGGTCGCGCTAGCACGGAACCCACGATCCAACCACTACCCCGGAGGAGGCAATGCTGGAAGGACTCGGTCTGGCCCTGGCACCAGACTCTCTGGTGGCCATCACGATCGGGGTGCTGGGTGGCATGCTGGTGGGGGCTCTCCCCGGCTTCACCGCCACGATGGGCACGGCGCTGCTTCTCCCCCTGACATTCGCCCTCCCGGTCGATCAGGGCCTGGCCATGCTGGGCGGCCTCTACGTCGCCGCCATGTTCGCCGACTCGGTGCCGGCCTGCCTGGTCAACATCCCGGGCACACCCTCGGCCATGGCCACCGCCTTCGACGGGTTCCCCCTCACCCAGAAGGGGGAAGGCCAGAAGGCGATCGTCGCCTCCAGCTTCAGCGCCTTCGTCGGCACCACCGTGGGCGGGCTCACATTCATGCTCCTCACCGGCCCGCTGGCCGAGATCGCCCTCCGGTTCGGGCCGCCCGAGTTCTTCTGGATCGGCGTCTTCTCGCTGACGATCATCGGCAGCATCGCCGGCGACTCGCTGCTCAAGGGGGTGGCCGGCGGGATGTTCGGAATGC
>JBKHJQ010000035.1:0-11996 GCA_046538055.1 Actinomycetota bacterium | reverse complement strand
GACCGGGATTGCGGGATGGTGCCGATCTCGCTCCACCCCGGTGGCGCCGTCAGGTTTGGGGGCCCTCCGTCGTCCCGGTACCTGATCTGGGCCACCATCAGATCTCCCGGCTGGACGTCGGTGGGGCGATCGATGACCAGCTGGGATCCTCCCGCACTCGTGTCGGCTGCGGACGATGCTGAGCGGAAGACAGGCGCCTGACCCCCGTCCGGATCTCCGTCCGAGACGGTGACCGTGACCGGGCCGTAGAGACCGGCATCGCCCGTCTCCGGGGAGATGGTGATCTCCTGTGCGATCTCGTCGAATGAGGCGAAGGCGGGAAGACCGTCGGTGGTGATCGTGAGCTCATCCCCGTCCGGATCGGAGACCGACACGGGCACGACGACCGTCTCCCCCTCGGCGACGCTCACGTCAGATATCGGATCCACCGTGGGCGGAGAGTTGGGAGGCTCCTGGACGGTGACGACCAGCGAGTCGCCGGCCGAGAGCTCTCCATCTGATGCGCTCAGCTCCAGGGTATAGATGCCGGCCGCGCTGAACTCTGCCGTGGTGGAGAGCGCAGAGGCATCCCCGAAGGTGACGACGCCTGGCCCGTCCAGCTTGGTCCATGCATGGGTGAGCTGGCCATCCTCGGGTCTGCCGTCGTCGGTCACGGACCCGCTCAACGCAACGGCGTCGGGGTACTCGATCGTCTGGTCCGCTCCGGCTTCCACCACCGGAGGCAGGTTGCCGATCGGTTCGCCCAGGTCGGGAACATCGACCTCGTAGATCCTGCCGTCGTTGACCTCGTCGGCCTTCCGATCGACGATCCACAGGCTCAGTACCGACGGATCGGCGCTGCTGGGCGCGATCGCCAGACCGGAGATGAAGTTGTTACCCACGTCGACGTCGATGGTGCGGACCAGTTGTCCGTCGTGGCCTATCTCGAACACCTGATCGGTGTTGCGCGATCCCACGAACAGAGTCCCCCGGGACGACGAGGACGTCAGGCCCTCGAAGTCGGTCGGTCCCAGGTGGCTGATGTCGATGCCGGTGACCGAATCATTGCCATTGCCGAAGACACCGTCGACGGGGTCGATTCGCCAGATCTCCCGGTCCGTACCCCCCAGGACGAAGAGGTGCCCGGAGACCGGGTCGAGCTCGGGATCTTCGGTATCGGTTGCCCCGTACACCTCCATGTCGATCTGGACGACCTGGTCGTCGGTGGTGCCGAGTGACCCGTCGGATCCGGGATCCACCACGTACACGCTGCGGGTACCGGTATCGTCGGAGACGAAAAGCGTTCCGGTGGCGTCGTCGTAACCCACTCCGGTGGGCTCATCGGAATAGCTGCCCGCCGAGGCGGGGCCGAACGTCGCTCCGGTGTCGAGTATGGAGCCGGAGCGGTCGATGTGCCACATGTTCACGTCTTCGAACAGGTTCGTCTCCTCCACTTCCGAGTCGACGACGATGAGCTGGTCGACGGAGGGTCGCCAGACGATGCCCGAGGGGTCGGTGGAGGGGGGAGTCCAGGCCGAAGTGTCTATCTCCTGTACCAGGGTGGCGGTGTCGGTGGTGGAGGCGGTGGAGACCAGAGTCTGTTCGAGAGTGAGCTCGGTGACACCTCCATCCCAGGTCTCGTCCCCCGAATCGGCAACGAAGAGGTTCTGCGTTTCGGGATCGTCGGTTCCGTCGCTGCTGGGAGCGAATGTCATCGCCTCGGGGGAGCCGAGATCCGCCGACGAGGCGTCGTAGCTCTTCAAGAGATCGCCGTCTGCGTCGTAGCCGTCCAGGCGGCCACTCTCTGCGTCCAGGGTGTAGATGAGCCCATCGGCGGGGTTGAACGCAGCTAGGGGCTCGCTCGCGACCGCCTCCGGATCGGCCGCCGTCACCTGCTCCTCGGGCACGACCGGCCGGGATCGGAGGATCCTGTGGGGAACAGCCCGCGTCTGCCCATCCTGCTCCCATGTCACGAGGCCGCCTGCTGCCACGGACAGGGTGGATGGATCGATCCCGTTCGGAAGCCGCACCGTGGCGATCGGCTCCCACAGGCGGTCGATCAGATGGACCGCGACCTCCTCCCCTTGAGAACGGGCGACCAGGAACTCCTGGCTCTGGACGTCATAGGCGATGCCGGCAGGCCGGGAGAGACTCAGGTCCGACCCATCGACGGTTCGCACGTGACGGGCAGGAAGAGGAACCGAAGGTGGGTTGTCGGTGGTGCGTGCGCCGGCACCAACCGGTGTCAGTCCCGTCAGCAACACCACAGCCAGAAATGCTGCCAGACGACCATGCGCTGGGCGACGCCAGCTGAAGAACCCAAACCCCGACACGTCCGTGCCTCCCGTACCTCGGCCCCCGATATCCCGCAGAGAACGCTACCACACCCCGTCGCCGGGAGCACGACATCGCGATGAATCGCAACCGATCTTTCGGAGGCCGGATCACCCCCGGCGGCGAAGCCTCCTGGACGTCTTGCGAAGAGACCTCACCAGCAGGTCACGGTCGTCGTCGTCCAGCCTGAGCAGCCACAGCACCAGCCCGTAGACCACCACCACTCCTGCCCCCTGGGAGAGGGCGGGCACCAGGTCGTCCCCTACGGGTAGCCAGGCCTGGACGGTGAACCCGAACCCCAGGGCGACCGCTCCCGCCAGGAGTGGCTTGACATATGCCCTCCAGGAGGGGGCGACCCTCTCCAGGATCCACATCTCGGTCATACGGGCCAGGTTCACCACGGCGATGGAGATGGCATAGGCCAGGGCCGCACCCAGAACCCCGAAGGGCGGCACCAGGATCAGGTTCGCCAGGCCCAGGACCACCAGCCACAGCACCGAGTTGGCGACCTTGACGCGGGTATGGCCGGTCATGTCTATGAGGGAGCCACAGATCCCCGTCCCGGCGTTGATGAGCTCCGCTCCCGCCATGACCATCAGCGCCGACGCTCCTGCCGTGTAGTCCTCGCCGAAGATCGCCAGGATGGAGGCGGGATACAGGATCATCCCCATGAAGAAGGGCAAGTTGGCGATGAGGAGCCAGCGTGTGGTGGTGGTGTAGATGTGGCTCAGGCTGCTGCGGTCGCCCCGGTCGTGGAGCTGGGCGAGGAGGGGCTTCACCGCCACGATCACCGCCCGGTAGACGGCATGGCCGATCATGTTGACCTGGCTGACGATGGCAAAGACACCCACGCTGACGGAGGTGGCCGACACACCCAGCACGAAGGCCGTGATGTTGCGCTGGAACTGGTTGAGCAGCCCCGACACCCAGAGGGGGAAGGCGAAGCCGAACACGCCTCTTACGTCGCGCCGAACCTGAGGGTGGGCCGACGGGCGCAACGAGAACCCGCGGTTGATGAGGATCCCGAATGTGATCGAGGCAGCGACATCCGACACCGCGAAGATGACCAGGGCCGCCCACAGCTCCAGGCCCACCAGCGCCAGGATCGCCAGCAGCACCATCCGCACCACCGACTGCACCACGTTCTCGCCGAAGGTGGCGTGGTCCATCCGGCCGAAGCCGCGGGTGACCCCCAGCAGCACGTTGCTGAGGGTGAGGGCGGGGACCACCCACGCCATCAGGTGCAGCGCCGGAGTCAGGGCCGGTTCGTCGAAGAGGCCCTCGGCCACCAGAGGCGCCGCCAGGTAGAGGCCCACCCCCATGACCACCGCCACCGGGAGGGTGATACCCAGGCCGATCTGGATCGTTCCCCACACTCCGGGACGGTCCCGCCGCCCCGACAGGATCGCCACGTACCTGACCATGGCGTCGTCCAGGCCCAAAGACGAGATCCCGGCGAACATGGCACCGGCGCTGATCGCCAGGTGATAGAGGCCGTAGTCGCCCGGGCCGAGGAGGCGGGCCAGGAGCAGGCCGATGACGAAGCGGCTGGCGAAGTCGAAGAAGCTGCCACCGGCCAGGAACCCGCCTCCCCGGGCGATGGCGGTGACGTGCTCGCGCCGGGACGGAGTCGAATCGTCGTCGGCTGTCATCTCGGTGTCGCCCACCCTGGAGTTCACGGATCGCCCACTTCCCGACGAGGACCCTGGGTCCTGTCGTCCCGGCCCGGCGCCACACGTTAGCCCCGCACCGGAGTCGTGGGGAGGGGTCGCTCGGCTCAGACCCCGAGCCTTCCGCTCGCCTGCACCACAACTATCGTGCAGGCTCGCAAAGGAGTGCGATGGGAACGCGATCAGCGGGCGTCTGCATCTGGTTCACGGGCCAGAGCGGAGGAGGGAAATCGACGATCACCCAGGCCCTCGTCCCCCGGCTGGAGGAGATGGGCCTGACGGTCTCTGTGCTGGACGTGGTGCCTCTCCTTCGCAAGCGGTGGTGGGAGGCATCCAGCGAGGGGAAGCTGCTGCGCAAGGCCTATGTAGCCTCCCACATCGTCCACCACGGGGGCGTCGCCATCGCCGTCACGGTCAGCGCCCGTCCCTCGGTACGGGAGCAGGCCCGCCGGCTGGTGGGTGAGGACCACTTCCTGGAGGTGAAGGTGGCTCCTCCCCCCGAGGTGGCAGCCCAGCGCAAGGCTGCCAGGGGGCGCCGGCCCCGGCTCAGCAAGGTCCTCAAACGGCTGATCCGGGGCACCCTCAACCGGCTGCGGAGGGCCGGCACCGCCCAGGACGAGATAGCTGCCCGCCCGCCCGACCTGGAGCTCGACACGTCGATCGTCGCACCCGGGGACGCGGTGGAGAGGATCGTGGCGTTGCTGGACGAACGCCACCTCCTGCCCTCCCGCCGTGTCTGAGCGGCCCCTCTTCCTGGCGGGGATAGACCGCTCCGGGATCGGGCTCTTGGGCGAGCTGCTGGAATCGCATCCCGACCTGGCCGTCACCCGGCGACTCAACTTCTGGGATTTCTACGTGGACCGGTTCGGTGACCTGGGGGAGCCCGCCCGCCTGGAGGCGTGCCTGGGGGCCATGATGAGCTACACCCGCATCCGCCGGCTGGAGCCGGACCCGGACCGTCTCCGGGCCGAGTTCCGGGCCGGGGAGGCGACGTACGTCCGCCTCTTCCAGCTGCTCCAGGAGCAGAATGCCGCCCGCCTGGGCAAATCGCGCTGGGCCGACAAGTCGCTCATGGCAGAGGGCCACGCCGATGCCATCCTCTCTGCCTTCCCCGACGCGGTGATGATCCACATCCTGCGGGACCCGAGGGATCGCTACGCCTCCCGGGCCACCCATCGAAGCGCGGGGCGGGGAGGCATCGGATCAGGCACGGCCGCCTGGCTGTGGTCGGCCCGGCTGGCCCGGGCCAACGCTCGCAATCACCCTGGCCGGTACCTGGTGGTCCGCTACGAGGACCTGGTGGCCCGGCCGGAGCCGGTCATGCGCTCGGTTTGCGACTTCGCCCATCTCCCGTTCGACCCGTCGGTCCTGTCCCCCGTGAGCGCGCCCGGCCGGCGGCTTCACAGCCGATCGGTGGGAAGATACCGAGGCGATCTGACCCCCGGGGAGATCTGGTTCTCCCAGCTGGCGGCTGGGCGGATGATGCGGGCCTGGGCATATGACATCGCAACCCTGGAGTGGGGGAAGGCAGAGAAGATGCGCTATCTCGCCACCCGCATGCCGCGGGAGCTGGCGGGCCTTGTCCTCTGGGCGCCCGCCAGGTGGGTCTCGGCGGCCAAGGGGAGACGTCCTTCCGGCCGCCGGACGGTTCCCGGGGATCGCCTCAACCGGGACGGAGACGCTTCACGGCCCGCTTGACATAACGGGAGCGGGCCACCCGGGGGAACACGACGTCGTGGCCCCAGCGCAACGCCGGGTTGGGAAGGTACGCACAGGAGTCGGGAAGCAACACCACCTCGCCCCCGAACCCCAGCTTGAACCGGGTGACCGAGTCCCTGGCATCTGGAGGCAGGTCCTCTCCGGCCCGCACCTTGCGAGCCACGTCGGGTTCGATCCCGTCGAAGTCGTAGTACCTGAACCCGGCCTCTCTGGCCCTCCGCATCGCCTCCCAGTGGAGCCTCTCATTGGGATGCATGCTGCCGTGGGTGCCCCCCCACGCCCCCCGCTTGTACACGACCCGGTCGCCGTAGCGCACTGTCATGATGCCCGCCACGGGCCGGGACTCGACCTCGGCCAGGAGTATCTCGATGGCGCCCTCCTCGCTGAGAGTGTGGAAGAGCTCGGTGATCGTGGCGAGGGAATCGGGCACGAACCCCTGCCGTCGGGCGGTGCCTGCCAGCAGCTCGGAGAACCGCGGCAGATCGGCCGAAGTCGCCACCCGGACCGTGAGAGGGGATCTCATGCCCTTGCGGATGTTGTACCTGGTCTTGGACTTCATCTGCGCCAGGATGGAATCGAGGTCGGGAGAGAGATCCACGAGCACGGTGGCACCGAGCGAGACCTTCACGTGGCAAGGGCCGAACCCACTCTCCTCCAGCGCCGCGGCGATGTCATCTCGTCCCTCCGGGGGACGCACCACCAGCACCTGGATGTGACGGCTCCGGGCCACGTCCTGGATGGCGGCCACGATCCCCTGACCCAGCTCCGGCGCCGAGGCCGCCACGAGAGGCCCCCGTTCCAGGTACCCGATCCGGCCCAACCCTCGAATCGACCTGGTGAGAATCTGGGCCCCGGCCAGGATCCGATCCCCGGACCGGGCCGTCACCCGAACCGGCTCCCATCCCTGCCGGGCCTTGACCCGGCTCCAGAAGCTGGTCTGGACGTGGTGACCCCCGGGCACCGACGCCACGAAGGCGTCCCATGCCCCGTCGCGGTCGCTCCGGTGGACCGACACGGACCAGCCTGAGTGGGTGGAGGTGTCCGGCATGCGGTGCTCCATCAGCAGAACAGCCCGTACAGGAGGTCGCCCGCCCTCTCGGTGGTCGCATCGGGGACGGACGGGTCGGTGAGCACGGCTGTGAGACTTCCCAGGAGGGATCCCAGGCGGTCGTCGGGGCCGGGGCCGGACGAGATCTTGCGTACCTGGCCCGACTCGGTGGCGTACTTCTCCTTGTAGCGGATCAGCCCCTCCTGATCCCAGTCACTCACCCCGAAGTCGACCCACTCCAGACCACTCTCATGTGCCCGGGTGAGGCCCTCCCACAGCAGCAGGTCGTTGGGTCGCACCCCCAGACGACCCGGGTCGGAGGCGTTGAACTTGTAGTAGAGGGTCTCCTTCCACCTCAGGAACAGGACGCCTCCCACCACCCTGTCCTCCACCTTGGCCAGGAGCAGGTGCCCCTCCCCGGTGCGTAGGAATCGCTCCCAGATCGACTGGAAGAAGCGGTACGGCTGGGCGAGAAGCCCGTACTTGTGCTTGCGCACCTGGAGGTGCATCTCGAAGAAGGCCCGGAGGTCGCTCTCGGATTCGGCCGGGACGACCACAACCCCCTCGCCTCGGGCCTTGCGAATCGCTCGCCGCGCCGAGGCGTGGAGGTCCGCCCATGCCTCGTCCAGCGGGCGCCGGACGTCGATACGGTGCCAGGCGAAGCTGCCCGACTCCTGCCACCGGGCGCCGTCCACAGGCCGGCGCAGGCACCGCAACGTGACCGGCACCTCGAGAACGGGGAGCATCGCCTCCAGTTGGGCCCACTGCTCACCGTCTTCCACCAGTGGATCGCAGAAGTCCGAGAAGGGCAATGAGATCAGCCTTCTCCCGCGGGCATCGTCCACCTCCACGTAGGCCATGCCGGCCACCGGGTCGGTACCGACCATCACCACGTTGGCGCGCACGTCGAAGCCGTAGGTGTCGGCCAGGACCCCCGCCCAGTCCGGGGAGTGGAACACGTCGCTCTCGTGCCGGAGCGCCACCTGCTCCCAGAGCGGGTCGGTGGCGGCGTCGACGGTTAGCACCGTGGAGGGGGCGGGCGATCCGGCTGTCACGACTGCCCCCGCACCAGCGCCACATAATCCCGGGAGACGCGTTCCCAGCTGTTCTCGCCGGTGAACCGATCGGCCGACTCCGCAAGTTTCCGGCGAGCCTCCGGGGAAGCGGCGAGAGCCGACAGCTTCTCGGCCAGGTCGGCGGCATCCCCGGGGTTGAAGAACTGCACCATATCGTCGTCGAAGCACGCGTCGACCATGGGTGTGCGGGCCGCCACCACCGGGATCCCCACCGCCACGTACTCCAGCAGCTTGGTGGGGAGGAGGTCGTCGGTGAACACCGTCGACCGGTTGGGGACGACCCCCGCGTCGGCCGCGGCCAGATACGGTTGCAGCTCGGTGACACCCAGCATCCCGGGGCTCATCTCCACGACACTCTCCAGGCCCCGCTCCGCCACCGCTCTCTCCAGCTCCGGGCGGTACTCGCCGTCGCCCAGCAGCCACACCTTCAATCCTCCGACCCGTTCGGCCAGGAGAGCGGCGGCCTCCACCAGCAGGTCCACCCCGTATCGGTATGAGAAGGTCCCGTGGTAGAGCACGTTGAAGCCGTCGTGGGCGGGCTGGTCCATCCTCCGCTGGAAGAGGGACGGGTCGGCCACGTTCATGACGACCCTCACCTTGTCGGCCGGCACGGCCCGTCCCACCAGGCGCTCCCTCCACCCGTCGGTGACGGTTATGACGACGTCGGCGAAGGCGCAGGCCAGCCTCTCCTGCCACACCACGAGCCGCACGAGAGGGTGGCGGAGGGAGCGGCCGATGCGGGCAGCGAAGAACTCCGGCATCAGGTCGTGCAGGTCGAGGAGCACGCGGGCTCCGGTCAGTTTGGGCACCAGCGCCGCGAAAACCAGGAAATCGGGGAGGTTGTGGACCTGGACCGAGTCGTAGCGCCGCCGCAGGTGGCGGACGGTGAGAGCCGCCCCTGCCGCCAGGAAGAACGCCATGTACTCCAGGAGCTGGAAGGCGATGCCCAGCCGGCGGTTGCGGCGGACGGGAAGGCGCCTCACCTCCACGCCGTCCACCGTCTCCCGGCGGGGCTCGCCCCTGCCGCGGAGGGCGAACACCTCCACTTCCATCCCGGACTCCACCAGGGCGGCTGCCTCCCGCTGGACCCGGGTCTCCCCCAGCGGGTAGTAGGCATGGACGACCATGGCGTGGCGGCCCTGTCCGAGGTCCTCAGGCGACATCGTCGCTCCTCACGCCAGCGCCCACGCTCTCGAGGATCTGCTGCAGGCGCCACCGCGCCTCGTCCCACTCCCGGAGCTGGGAGAGCCGGAGCTCCTCGATCTCCTCCAGATAGCGGGCGTGACCCTCCCGCATCGCCTCCACCGCCCGGCCGATGGAATCGGCCCGGTTGTCCACGTGGAGGGTCCCCCGGTCGAAATAGGAACGGAGGAGGCTGCTGTCGGAGGTGATGATGGGCCGGCCCATGGAGAGTGCCTCGCAGGCCCCCCGCTGCATGGTGTGGTCGCGGGTGGTGAGGCACACGACCGCATCTGCCCTCTGCATGAGGGCGTAGTAGTCGGGATCCGACAGGAATCCCGTGAACCGCAGGTTGGGCGGGACGGAGGCGGGAACGGCCTCGGGATGGCTCTCCACCCGTCCCGTCACGTGGAAGGTGACCGCCGGGAGCTCGCGGGCGGCCTCCACCACCTCTTCCAGGGGCTCGTCGAAGCTGAACGTGTTCACGACCATCACGTGGAACCCGTCGCCCAGGGCCGGGGACGGGCCCCGCTCGAACTCGGTGGGGATGTCCCGCAGGACCAGGGCGGAGGCTCCCATGCTCGCCAGCAGATCGGCGAAATGCTCGTTGGTGACGATGGTGACCAGGGCCCGGCGGAAGAGCAGACGGTTGAGCCAGCGGGGCCGGGTCCAGATGGGCGACAGGAAGGCGGCGCTGTGGGCGTCTATCACATAGGGGCTCCCCGTCAGAGCTCCGTACACGGCGGCGGTGGCGACCGCCGGGGACGGGGGGCTCTGCACGAACAGCATCCGGGGGCGGCGCCGGTGGAGCAGCCGGATCGTCCTCCACAGCTGAACCGGGTACTTGTAGGGCGCGGCCAGCAGCCCTCTCCGGCGGGTCGCTTCCACGAACTCGACGTCGATGCCCAGCTCCCGGGCGAACACCTTGCTGCGGGGCCCGTGGCTGGGTGGGCCCCACACCAGGAAGAGGGCGTCGTCGCGGGTCATCTGAGGAGCTCCGATATGAGGCTGTCCACATTCCTCCCCACGTCGAAGGACTCGGCCGCCAGCTTGCGGCCTGCCTCGCCGTAGCTGCGGCGTAGGTCGGGGGCATCGAGGAGGGTGGCGACGGCCCCCGCCAGGGCCTCGGGATCGCCGGGTGGGACCAGAATGCCGCTGGTGCCGTTCTCCACCGCCTCGGGGATGCCGGAGTGGTCGGTGGAGACCACCGGGAGGGATGATGCCATCGCCTCCAGGATCACGTTCGGGATCCCGTCCTTGTCCCCGTCCTCGGCCGTCACGCACGGCAGCACGAACAGGTCCGCCCGAGAGTATGCCTGCTTGACGGCCTCATGGGGGAGGGCACCACGCAGGTGCACGACCTCCCCCAGACCGGAGGCGGTGATCGCTTCCTCCAGCTGGGAGCGGAGCGGGCCCTCCCCGATGATCTCGCACCGGAAGTCCCTGCCCTCTGCCGCCAGCAAGCGGCAGGCCTCGATCAGGTACCCGAATCCCTTCTTGGCCTTGAGCTGACCCACGGCCAGCAGGAGAGGGCGGCCGTTCGATGATCCGTGAGCCGGGCCGTACTCGTCCACATCCAGGCCGTGATGCAGACAGAGGACCCGTCCCCGGCCGGGGGCGACGCGTCCGAGGTGATCTGCGTTCGCCCGGGTGCAGGTGGCGACGAACTTCGCCTCGGTGAGCTTGACGTCCAGGAGGACCGGCTCGACGTAGATGTCGTTGGCGTGGGCGGTGGCGCTGTAGGGAATGCCCAGGAGCCGCCCCACCACCAGGCCCACGACCGCGGCCCGGTCGACGAAGTGGGCGTGGACGTGGGTGGCACCCCGGCGGTCCACCAGGTCCGCCACGTGGACGGCGAGGGCGAAATGAGCCAGCGTCTTGAAACGTGAGGTGAGACGGGGATGGGGAGCGGCCACCAGGTCCCAGGCGGTGCGCAGGTAGACACGGGGTCGGGCGGCGAGGAACCGGAGGTGTGCCGACATGAGCCGCCATGGGGATACGGGCCGGGCGTAGACGACGTCGAGACGGGACTGCTCGGGAGAGAGGGGTCCGTGCGGACGCCGCAGGGAGAAGACCGTCGCCTCCACCCCCCGGGCGCGCATCCTCTCTATCTCCCGGTCGATGAAGGTGGTGGTGAGGAGCGGATACGACCCGATCACGTAGGCGAGCTCCGGCAGGCCCTGGGGATCCGCCATGGGATCACCTCACCTTCTCGGGGCCGAGACGCTCCGCCGGCACACCGCCTCCCCGGCGGGGGCGTTCCTCGTCGAGGGCCATCCACACCCGCATCCGGGCCAGGTTCTCGACCAGGTAGGGGATGTCCCTGGCCCGGGGCCGGGTCCTCTCGCCCGGGGGCGGGAGATACTCCAGCCGCGCCATGGGCCTTCGAGCCACCGTCTCGATGAAGGCTATGTCGCGACGCTCCAGTGTCCCGGCGTAGCGGCCTATCGCCCGGGTGGATATGACACCAGGGGCGAAGCTCTCGAAGGAGCTGTTCCCCTCCTGATGATCCGGGTCTCCTTTCATGGCGAGCATCTCGTCGGTGTACGGCTCCTCCACGAACCGGCACACCTCGCCCAGGACATCCACCGGGTGGCGTACCAGATCCTCGTAGCGCACGGCCAGATAGCGCCCGGGATGGCGCCGCAGGTTCCGGCGCAGGCTTCGTTCCGATGCCACCCACCGCCCCGTCACCGGCCCCACATGGCGCGTCACGTCGGGATAGCGCCGCATGACCGAGGCGTGACGGTCCCGGGGATCGCGCATGACATGGATCATCCTCGCCTGGGGGAACTCGGCGAATACCAGGTCGGCGTAGTGCTCGGTGTGAAGCGACTTGTCGCCCCACCTGTGCCGGCCCAGCCTCTCGGCCCGGTGCCGGTGGAACAGATCGAACAGGTGCCCGTAGGTGGGCTCTCCCTCCCGGAACTCCCGTCTGATTCGCTCCTCGTCCGGCTCCAGCGGGGCCAGCCGCTCGTAATGGAGCATGGT
>JBKHJQ010000413.1:0-2698 GCA_046538055.1 Actinomycetota bacterium | reverse complement strand
GTCCGGGGGTATCTAGGCGCCGATCGCTCCCCCGGAGTCGAGGAAGCCGCCCGCCCATTCGAACAGGAAGAACAGGGCGACCAGCGCCACCACCACCAGGACGGCCAGCTCCAGCGCCTTCACCACTGCCGGTCCCGGCAGCGCCGACCAGAGGCGTCTCACGTGGGCTCCTCGCCCCCGTCCTCGGTCTGGGTCAGGAGGCTGGCGTAGGCGTAATTGGGTCCCTCCACCAGCTCGGCCTGCACCACCAGGCGCTCCGCCGCCGAGAATCGGGGATGACAGGTGGTGAGGGTGAGCCAGGCACCGCGCTCATGCTCGGTGACCCACACGTCGGTCGGCTCCACTACCAGGATCCGACGGACCTCGAAGACGTGGCTCCCCACGGCGGTCTCCACCTCGATGCGGTCCCCTTCCTCCAGCTTGTCGAGGTCGTAGAAGGGCCGTCCGTAGGTGGTGCGATGGCCGGACACGACGGAGTTGCCGGGCTGTCCCGGCACGGGCGTCCACGGCATATGGCCGGGTCCCTTCTTGAGGGCCTCCCGACCGACGCCCTCGAACATGACCTCGTCCACGTCCAGAGCCGGTATGACCATGCGCCCCAGAGGGGAGCCCTCTTCGCCGGCTTCCTCCTCATACAGCTCAGCCTGCCGGGTGGCGACCGTGGAGGAGGTGGTCGTGGTGCTGGGAGACTCGGGCTCCTCCTCGGGCAGCTCGACGCTCACCACCTCCGGCTCGGGCAGCTCCGAGCGTCGCTGGGTGAGATCGTCCTCCAGCTCCTCCTGGGCCTCGGCCTGGACGCGCTCGTTCAGGAGGTCGGTGACGAAGAGCTGATAGCCCAAGAAGGCGAACACGAGCAGGGCAGCTCCGATGAGCGCCCAGCCCACACGGCGAATCACCCGGCGAACTCCCACGGGCATTCAGGGTACCGGCTATGCGCCGAAATCAAGTCCCGCTTCGCGACAGTCCCGCCCCCCTCACGAATCGGCCCAACGGGGGGAACGCCCCTCCAGGAAAGCGGAGACCCCTTCCCGGGCGTCATCGGCCAGGGAGACGACCGTCAGGCCGCCCTGGAGGCGATCGAGAGCGGCATCGAAGCCCATCTCGGCCACGCAGTTGAACGCATCCCGACCCATCTCCAGGATGGCGGGACTCCGGGATGCCAGGCCGGCGACCACCCCGTCCACCGTCTCGTCCAGCTCCGGGCGCGCCACCACCCGGGACACCGCACCCAGCCGTAGGGCTTCCTCGGGGTCGATGATGCGACCGGTCATCATCATCTCCAGCACCGCCTTGCGGGGCATGGAACGCAACAGCACGGCCGAGATCATCATCGGCCACAGCCCTACCCCGATCTCCGGCGTCCCCAGCCTGGCATCCTGCACGCAGATGACGACGTCGCAGGCCACGGCCAGCCCGAAGCCGCCCGCCAAGGCGTGACCGTTGACACGGGCGACAGTGGGCTTCCCGCCCCGCACCATCAGCCGGAACAGGTCGGCCAGCGCACCCCGGGCCCGGTGCCGACCGACCGGATCGTCGACGAACCCGCCCGATAGGTCTCCTCCCGCGGAGAAGGCCCGCTCCCCCGCCCCCGTGTAGACCAGGACCCGGACGGAATCGTCGGCCAGGGCCCTGCGAGTGGCGTCCACCAACCCCTGCATCGTGTCCGCCGACATGGGATTGCGCCTCTCGGGATCGTCGATCACGATCGTGGCGCGCCCCTCCACGGTCTCGTACCTGATCATGGTTCCTCTCTTGCTCAACCCGGAGGCTGTGATACCGTCGTCTTACGAATCATGTTATGGCTCGCGCTCGTCCTGTTCCTGGCCTTGACGATCGCAGTACTCAGAGGGGGACGGCTCTCCAACCTGGGCGACATCCATCTCCGTCTGTGGTGGCTCCTTCCCCTGGCGTTCTTCCTGCAGATAGCAACGGCCTGGATACCCCGATCGGCCCGCTGGTCCGATTCGCTGGGACTCGCCATGATCCTCTCGTCGTTCGTACTGCTGCTCTGTCTGGTGATCCTCAACCGTGAACGCACCGGCATGTGGCTGGCGGGGGTGGGCGTGCTGATGAACTTCTCGGTCATCGCACTCAACGGTGGCATGCCGGTCCTGGAAGGGGCGTGGGAGGTGGCGGCCGGCTTCACCGGCGAGTCGATGTCGGTGGCCACCAGCTACAAGCATGTCGTGCTCGACGCACAGACCCGACTCAGCTTCCTGGCCGACGTGATACCGCTGCGCCTCGCCAACCAGGGCAACGTCGTCTCCCTGGGGGATGTCTTCCTGGCCGTTGGCCTCGCCCGGTTCCTGGAGTCGGAGCTCCGCCGACCGGTGCGCTGGTTCAAGCGGGGAGCCCGCGCTCAGGCCGGCTCCGCCTCGATCAAGCGCTGACCGCTCGGCCACCCTCCAGGACACGGCGCAGCGATGCCACCACCTCCGGATCGTACTCGTAGGCGGCTCCCTGGTGCAGCTCCTCCAGGGCCTCGAGCTGGGACAACCCCCGTCCCATCCGGTGACGGTCGAAGGCGGCGGCGATCTTCACGATCCGGGCGACATGGGGCACGGACGGATCCGACTCCTCACCCGGCTTGCGGAACGGCTCGTACTGGCGCCGGACATACCCGGAGACACGGTCGAGGGAGGGTGCCCCGGCGATGATCTCTGCCCCCCAGCGGGCCAGGTCGTCCTCGGTCCACCCT
>JBKHJQ010000034.1:0-12055 GCA_046538055.1 Actinomycetota bacterium | reverse complement strand
CCCGAGGACGTCGCCGCCTGACCATGACCCCATCCACAACATTTGACGATATCTCTGACGACCGGGGACGTTGTCCCTGGCGGGATGCGTTCTAGCGGGGACACGGAGCTCGGAGGGCATACGTGCCCAGGCTATTCGAAGGAGTCCACCCTCTACGGGATCTGATTCCAGGGACCGCCGCAGTGAGTGCAAGGCTGAGCAGGCCGCTCACCGCTGGATATCTTCGCCAGCGCTGAGCTGCATCTCAGATGGTCGGTCCACCGGACCGGCGCCCAGTCGGGCAGCTCACCATTGTTGAGTTACTGAAACCGCCGCCGGAAACGATGCGTCTATCCGATCATGCGCCGCCGACAGCTCATCCTCCCAGTCCTATTACCTCTGCTGCTCGGGGCAGCGTGCTCGACGCAGGCATCTCGTACGTCTGCGCCCACCTCCCACGTTCCGGATAAAGGCCCAGACCCCACAGCAGCACCGGTGACGAACTCCGTGACAGCAACCACAGTTCCGGATTGGACACAGTCAACCGATTCATGGGGCGACCACTACGGATGCGGCTACACGTTCGCCGTGGCCGCCGCCGACCAGACAGGAGCGCTCCTTGTGACCCTCGACGACCCATCCCGGGAAGGTCCGCTTGAGGACACCGAGCTGAGTCGCGACCAATGGGAAGGAGAGGTGAGGCTCGGTGAGAGCCTATTCGCCAATTGGTGTACTGACGTTCGGGGCAGCGACGGCCCGGAGGTGGAGTCGCGCTGGCCGATCACCTCCGGATCCGTCACAGTTCTCTCCGTGCCGGATGAACAATGCGATGGAGGGACGGCCACCATCGCGGTCCGGGACCTGGTGGCCAATACTCCTGAAGGCGACGTGCACCTCCCGGACTCGGTGATCTCATCAGATAGGTGGGGATGCTTCCCAGGCTGACAGAGGTTGCCCACTCTGGGCAGCCCGATCGACAGAACGCACCCTCGGACGACAGTTCATTTCTGTGAGTAGGAGTGCTCGCTCAGGTCGTCGCGTTCTCTAGAGCGATTTCTAGAGGGTTATCGTGCAGTCTCGGGCCTCTAGCTCAATTTGGCAGAGCAGCGGGCTTTTAACCCGTTGGTTGTGGGTTCGAGTCCCACGGGGCCCACCTCCGGAAGGTCGAGCGTTCCTGGCCTTCCAGCCGTCCGATACTCTCGCGAGATTCTGCGTTCGCCCGGGACCGAGACTTGACACGGCCAGTGAGTGACTCAAGCGCCCGCAAGGAGCCGGCAAGGCTCCTCCGACGCCTGGTCGAGTATCTCCACCTCGCTGCCTACTCGGCCCCGGCCCGACCACTCCTGGTCGTGATGCTTGCCCTCCTGATGCTTTCCACCGCCTGTCAGGCAACCTACGAAGGCGACCCCCAAGCCCTGTGCCCTGCGGTCGACGAGATCACCGAGACAGCGAGAGCGCTTGGACCCGGGAACCGTCTGGAGCTTGATCAGATCGCGGACCGATACAGACGATTGGCGAGCGCCTACCGGGATGCCGCCGACGAACTCGATGACGCAACTGCCGCCGACGATGCCAGATACCTGGCCGGGGTCATCGAGGAGGCAGCACGGGATCTCGATGCCGTCGATGACCCGGCGATAACGAGCGCAGCCGACGTCGACTCCAGAGCCATCGACGAGATGGGCGAGATCATCACCTCGAACCTGCCGATGGGCTTCCACGAAAGGGCCATGGAACAGATCGAGGGCCAGTGCGAGCCGAACTTCGACGAACTCCAGCTGCCGTAGCCGGCGCTGTGCGGCTGTCTCGGCCTCTGATCTCGGCTTGGTCGGTGAACGTCGGCCGCGCCAGTGGCGCCACTTCTTCGGCGGACGACGTCGCCAGTCCGAGGAAGGCGGACTGGTCACGCCGCCGTAGTCGGCTCTCCCAGCGACGGGACAGGCGCCCGATATGCGAAATCGAGGTCGGGACTCGGGTCCATCAACTCGTCGGCCTCCCCGAGGGCGAGAGACTCGTCCCAATGAGGTCCTGCTCATCGAGCGAGCTGTCGAGAGCATCCCTCACGGCGGCTTCGGAGTAGGTGGTCATTGCTTAGCTCCCTCGGGTAGGTTCAACTACCTCTTGCACGTCCCGTCCGACAGGTCTCCTGGGTGGCGCGTAGCCGCTTTCAGCAGCATGCACTTGCGACCCATCCGCTCTTCGGTGCACCGGTATGAGGGCTCTCGCCTAGCCACGCCCATGGTCTGTTCGTTGGTGTGCAAGAGCTCAGTTGCGAGGCGGCGATGGAACGTCACAATGCTTCTCGGCTTCTCGCGCTGCCGCGACGCCGGCGAGTCGTTCCGCCTCTTGCTGGGGGGACCAGCCATGGTCTCCTTCCCGGCGGGTGGCGATGAAGTCGGCGATATCGGGGGGATCGGATACGGCGATGCCCGCTGAGCGGTAGCAGCGGGCGAGCGCGGCGAACTGCGTGTAGAGCGTTGTGAGATAGGCGGGGTCGTCGCCGGGAAGTAGATACCCAGAGTCCGCCAGGGTCTCTTCACAGGCGCGGAGAGTCTCGTCGAAGACCTGCTGGTCCATGCGGGAACGCTGTGATGCCTCACCGGGAACCGGGGAGGTATTGGGGTCTTGGGCCGGTGTGATGCCGGTTCCGTTCCTCACTACCTCCACGCCTCGATCCTCCATGCACTCCGCGAGGAGGATGGCGTTCTGGCGGGGGGTCAATGCGTACCCTTCTTGCGGTCCGGGGTCGCCTCCACCGTCGGCGACCCGGGTCGGGCTCGGTGTGCCCTGGAGCGCGGCCACGGCTGAGGCGGTCGCGACGACCAGGACCGCCAGGGCGGCCACACCACCGATCCGGGCCATCATCAACCGCTGCCTCCCCTCGCGCCGCACTCGACGGAGATCCCCCGCCGCCGCAGGCACCTCCGACGAGCGTGCCCTCAGTTCCTCGGAAAGCTGGGCTTCTAGTCGGTCCATGTCAGCTCGTTTCGTAGCTTGTCCATCGCCCGGCTGAGGCGGCTCTTGACCGTTCCCGGAGCGATACCCAAGGCGTCGGCCACGTCCTCTTCCGACCAGTCGAGCAGGTAACGGAGGACGATCACCGCCCGATGCTTCAGATCGAGCGCCGAGAGGGCGTCGTAGAGGTCGACCGGTGGATGGTGCGCCGGTTGAGGATCCTCCACCGGGCGGCGCACGAAGACTTCCCGCTTCCTGCGTCTCATCTGGGAGATCGCCCAGTTGAACGAGACCCGATACACCCACCCTGCCTGGTTGCGATAGCCCCGGACCTTCCGCCAATGCCGGTAGGCACGAATCATGCCCTCGTCTACGGCCTCCCTGGCCAGGTCCGCATCCCGGAGAGTGACCGCCAGCGGCCGGTACACACTCTCCCACTGCGAGCGGTAGAACGACTCGAAGTCCCGCTGGCGGCCCATCACCGCCGGCAGCTCGACAACGACCTCGTCTGCAACCTCGTCCACAACCAGAGGACGTCCTACTTCCGTCGCAGGTTCCATCGAGTCACTCGGCTGAGCGGTCACCTTTGTCCAGAGTCTCACCAAGGAAGTCCTGGCCACCTCCATCGTCGCAGATCCAATCGGAGCGTTGTGAGATCCACGCTGGAGAGGCCGATCGCGGAGTGCAGAAGACGACCCGACCTTTCGTGTCCAACGTCCGGGCCGGCCCACGGCCACTTAGGATGTCCAAGTGACCGACACGCACTCGCCCACCGATGGTGCCCCCACGATCGTGCTTGTGGCGGAGGAACACTGCGAGCGCCTGCGGGACGAGTTCTGGCGCTACTCCCGCGAATACGACCTCCGAACGGCCCGGTCCTCCGCCGAGGCCCTGGCGCTGGCGGCCGAGGTCACGGCCGACGGCGGGATTGTTGCGATGTTCGTCTCCGACTCGGTGCTCCCCGACCAGGACATCAGGGAGGCATGTCGACTGTGGCAGGCGGCGGTGCCCACGGCCCGCCGGGTCGTGGCACCACCCGTCGAGCGCTTCCTCGCCCACGGGCGCGATTTGCGGCCCGAGATGTCGAAGGGCACGTTCGACAGCTACCTCCTCATGCCCCGGGGCGTGCGAGACGAGGAGTTCCACAACGCCATCACCGACCTGCTGGCGGACTGGAACTCGACCGTCGCCGACCCCGAAGTGATCGGAGCCCGGATCATCGCCGGCGAGTCCGATGCCCTCGTCCGGGACCTGCAGGACTTCATCGACCGGATGGGGCTCTCGAGCCAGGTCGAAGCCCCCGACTCCGAGACGGGACGCGCCGCCCGGGCAGCGATTCCCGGAGCGCAACTGCCGATCGTCTGGCTGGGTCAGCGTGAGCCGATGGCGGTGAGCTCGGTCAGGGAGCTGGCCGCCTCGGTATACCGGTCGATGACCGAGTCGTCCTTCGAAGGAGTGGCCGACCTGGCCGTCGTGGGCGCAGGCCCGGCGGGCCTGGCAGCCGCCGTGTACGGGTCGTCCGAGGGCCTCTCGACCGTCGTGCTCGAGGCCGGAGCCATCGGCGGACAGGCCTCCACCAGTTCCATGATCCGCAACTATCTCGGCTTCCCTCAGGGGGTATCCGGAAAGCGGCTCGGGCTGCGAGCCCGTGTCCAGGCCCAACGCTTCGGTACCCGCTTCTACACCGGCTGGGAGGTCGAGAGCTTGGCCCCCGGGAACGGCGAACCGCATGCTCTCTCCACCAGCGGCAGCGAGATTCAGGCCCGATCCGTTGTGATCGCCTCGGGGGTGCGTTACCGCAAGCTAGGAGTGCCGGCGATCGAGGAACGGCTGGGACGCGGTGTCTTCTACGGCGCGGCCCTCACCGCGGCCCGCGAACTCGAGGACAAGGACCTGTTCGTCGTGGGTGGTGGGAACTCGGCCGGCCAGGCTGCACTGCATCTGGCCCGGTTCGCCAGGTCGGTGACGATCCTCGTGCGCCGATCCGGTCTGGAAGAGACCATGTCGCAGTACCTGATCAGCGAGATCACCAACACGCCCAGGATCGCCGTGGAAGGGTCGACCCGCGTCGTCGACGGGGGAGGAGAGTTCGAGCTGGAGTGGATCACCACCGAGGACGTCCGAACGGGCGACCGACGGACACGATCCGGCGCCGGGCTGTTCCTGCTGTTGGGTGCCTCCCCCCACGCCGAATGGCTCCCCGAACAGGTGGCGAGCGACGACCACGGCTTCGTCCTGACGGGTCGGGACATCCCGAGGGACCGGTGGATAGACGCGGTGCCCCCCGCTGCCCTCGCCACCACCGTCCCCGGGGTGTTCGCGGTCGGCGACGTGCGATCGGGATCGATGAAGCGCGTGGCGGCAGCCGCCGGCGAGGGAGCGTCGGTGGTTCCCCTGGTTCACGCCTGGTTGACCTCCCAGGAGAGCCCCGCCGCCCCACGCATCACCTGAGCCCGCCGTACTCCTTACCCTCCCGACCACCCGATTCCGGGGCCGCTTGCTGCACCGGCAGACACTCGGCGACCACGGAGCTTGGCGGCGCAAATCGCCTTAATCTGAAGTAGCGGAAGGACGTCTCCGGTGCCGGAGAGGCATCACCCGCCATGTAGCGTTCTGCGCCACACCTCCCGCGCAGGTCCGGCACAAGGACATCCGACTGCTTGTGGTATCCATTGACCATGTCCATCCAGACCCGACCGGCCACCGACTTCGAAGACGTGAAGACGATGCTCGGCCCCAAGCGGCGGCCGGACGCCAATGTGTGCTGGTGTCTGAGCTACCGCATCCCGTCCAAGGAGAACCAGGCCCTGGTAGGCCCGGCCCGGGGGGAACGGGTCCGACAGCTCATCGATGAGGGCCCCATCGGGATCCTCGCCTACGACGGCGACGAGGTGGTGGGCTGGGCGGCCGTCGCCCCGCGAGCGGAGACGACCTTCGCCCGCAACCGCAAGATCCCCCATGTGGACGACCTGGACGTCTGGTCGGTGTGGTGCATAAGGGTGCGGCCCGGCCATAGAGGCGAGGGCATCTCCCATGATCTCCTGGCCGGAGCCGTCGAGTTCGCCCGGGAGCAGGGTGCGCCCGCCATAGAGGGCTACCCGGTGGACAACCGGGGCGAGAAGGTCGACCTCACCATGGCCTATGTGGGCACGCTGGCCCTCTTCGAGGCGGCCGGATTCAGCAAGGCTGCAGACACCGACTCGGTCCTGGACGGCTTCCCCCGGGTGCTGATGCGACTCGACCTGCGCTAGCAACCCGATACGCCCGTCAAGGGAGGCGGCGAGGGCGCAGGCTCGCCGCCGTGAGGACGGCGAGCCCGGCCGAGGCGAGCATGGGCCCAAGGGCCGGCTGAGTAGCCAGCATCCACCCCGCCAGGGCCTGGCCGATCCCGGTGCCGAGGGCTATGGCGGATCCGGCCAGAGCAAAGGCGGTGGAACGCTGCCCCTGCGCCACCCTGCGGTCTATGACCGTGGCCCCGACCGCCATGAGCGGGGCGATGGGCACACCGGCCACGAGCAGCCAGGCTCCCAGCGTCACGGGGGCGTCGCTGAAGGCCACCGCGGCCACGGCCGACCCGTGGAAGACGAGCAGCCACCTGGCGGCAGAGGCCGGCAGCGGGCGGGCGGAAGCGGCGAGACCGCCCAAGGCGCTCCCCACTCCCACCACCGCCAGCAGCACTGCGGCCAGGCTCTCGGTACGGCCGATGTCCTCCACGCGGGCGAACAAGGCCGGCTCCAGCAGCCCTCCGCTCACACCCAGCAGCAAGCCCACCACCATTATCCCGGGCACGGGGAGGCGGAGTCGTCTCCCCGCGCCGGCCCGCCGCCCCTCTCCGGTGCCCCGGGGGACCGCTGCCGCCCCCACCGCGGTGAGAGCCGCCCCCACCAGGAATATGGTGGCGGGGGAGGCGACAGCGGTGACGGCCGCCACCAGGAGAGGAGCGGAGATGAGTGAGATCTCGAAACCGACGGCGTCGAGGTTGCTGGCCCGCTCCAGCGAGCCGCTATCGACGATCTCGGTCAGCAGCGCCCGGAACCCGGCCGGGATGATCGCCAGTGTGAAGCCGAGAGCCGCTGCCACCAGTTCGATCCAGGGCGCCCCCAGCCCGAGGTGGACGACGGCGGCCATCGCGACTCCCGCCAGGCCGGCCAGCCACAAGGCGCTCCGCAGTCCGCGGGAGACGCCCCGGAGATCCATCCACCGGCCCTGCATGGGCGCGAAGACGGCCATTGCCACCGACACCACCGCTGCCAGCCGGGCACCCGTCGACACCGAGCCATACGACACGGATCCCACCACCAGCATGGCAATAGGAGCGGCGGCCGCTGTGAGACGCCCCGCCACGGCGGCCGCGAACCAGCGGAGGAAGGGAAAGGATCGGAACAGGACAGGAACAGCTGCCACGACAGGTCAATGGGTCGACTTGCCGCGGACGCGTCCTGGCCCCAGAGGGCCGTTCGGGGTCCGCTCCCGCCATTCGTATCGTAGAGCCTGAGGAGCGTATGGGAAGCCGGCTTTCGTGATCTACCACTGGTGCCCGGAGGCCGATTGGGAGGCCTCCACCCACGAGTACCGCCCGGCGGGGTTCGAGCGGGAGGGATTCGTGCACTGCTCGTTCCTCCACCAGGTGGAGGAGACCGCCTCCCGCCACGACCCGGGCCGTGGGGACCTGGTGCTGCTGTGCATCGACGCCCGGGGGCTGCCGGTGGTGACCGAGGACTGCTACCAGACCGGCCAGGAGTATCCCCACGTCTACTCGGCGGTGCCGACGGCGGCGGTGCGGCGGGTGGTCCCCTTTCCGCCAGAACCGGACGGCAGCTTCCGGCTACCGCCCGGAATACCGCCCCCCGTATCAGACACCGGAAGAGTCCCGGGCGCCGGGTAGCTTGGGCAACGGTGGCGAAGTACGAAGTCAACGCCGCGGCGGTGGAGTGGGTGGAGCAGCTGATCGACTCCCACCAGTACGTAGTGCGGAGCGAGTGGTCGGATGTGCAACCTCACGCCCGGGAAGGGAACGACTACCTGCAAAGACACGGATGGGAGGGATACGGGCGCTGGCATCTGGGTTTGACGGCAGAGGCCCGAGAGGAGACGAAGGGAAGGTACGCCTTCGTGGTGGGAGACTTCCGCCGGGTCCACCGCAGCGGGCTGATGGCGTGCCGCTTCCGCGCTACCCAGTGGGACCACAAGGCGGTCGAGCTGGCCGCCCACGAGCTGATCCAGCGCCTGGACCGCGTGCGGGGGATCCGGTCCTGACCCGGGGTCCGACCTTGCTCAGAACAGAACGCGCCCCGCTAGCAGCTCGGCCCCGGGGGTGCCCGGCGCCGGGTCACCTCGGCCGGAGAGGATCCAGCACAGCTCGATCGCATCCATCTCCATCCGGGGCCCTTCCCCGGGGCGGGCATACCGGGCCGCCAGAGGTCCGCTAAGTACCAGGTCGAAGGGCTGGCCATGGCGGGCGGCCCATTCCCGGACCACATCCTCCACGATCCGCCCGTCTACCTGGCGCTCCAGCGGCAGGCCCCTCCCCAGCGCCCGGGCGATGTCGATGCGATGCAGCCAGACGTCACGGGTGAGGATCACACGGAACAGGTGCCCCAGGCTGAGGCGGTCGGGCATTCCCACCGCGGTGGATCCTCCGGCGGCCAGGGAGACCTCGACCCGGTCCAACAGGGCCGGTTTCGACATGCGGCCTCGCACTGCCCGCGGGTACCAGGCGCGGAGCTGGGCGACCAGCTCGCCGGGGCCCAGGTGGGAGTGCTCGGCCACCTGGAGGGCGTTGGTGGCATCGAGGGCGTTGCCGTCGTAGGCGGACCGGCGACGCCCGCCCAGGAACTGCTGGCGGGCGAACTCCCTGACGGAGGCGCACGCCCGGGCGGATCCGACAAGGTGGCGGACCACGTCGGCCACGGTCCAGGGCTCACACACCGTCGGCGTCTCCCAGTCGGCCGGCTCCAGGTCCTCCAGCTGCTCGAGGAGAGACTGGTAGGCGGCCACGGCCAGCGCCCGGGGCTCCTCACCCCTCCTGATCGGCACCACTCCATCGATGTCGACGGCGGTCATGGTCATGGTCTGCTCCCTTCCGTGTTGGCGGCGAGCAGGCGCGCTGCCTGCGGGGCCAGTGACACCCAGCGGTCTCCGGTCGGGTCGTTGGCCAGCTGCTGGGCGGCCAGTCCCGCCGCCACTGCCGTGTACAAGTCGAGAGCCTGGCGGCCCCCCAGGCCCAGCCGGCCCAGCGCCTCCTCCATCGCCTCGTACTGGCGCCGGGAGGCCGAGTACGCCTCCGGTGAGGGTCTCCAGCCTGGGACCGCCTGGGTGAACATGAGCTGATACCGGGCCACCGACTCCTGGCAGAAGCGGACCCACCTCTGCAGGGACACGGACAGCGCCTCCTCGACGTCGAGGTCGGCCACCTCCCGGGTCCAGGCCGTCGCCTCCTCCTCGAGCTGGAGGAAGCCCTGGAGGAACATGGCGTCGAACAGGTCGTCTTTGGAGCCGAAGTAGTTGTACAGCGACGGTGCTCGCATCCCCACCCTGCGGGCCAGCTCCCGCAACGAAAGCCCCGCCACACCCCTCTCCTCGGCCAGGTCCCACGCTGCCTCCAGGATCTGGTCCCGCACCTGGTGGTGGCGCCTGGTGCGGATGTCGAGACCATCGATATCTAACATCGTTCGGATAACCTAACGGCGTTAGGCTTGGCGGTCAAGCGAAGAAGGGCTGAGAGAGCACGGCGATGAATGCCGCTCACGCCCTCGGGAGCGACCAGCAGGCAGCAGTCAGAGTCCGGACCGAGAGGGCGGCAGTCAGGAGAACTCGGCCGCCAGCTCCTCGCCCACCCGGTAGTCGTACATCCAGACGACCGATTTGTCGGTGACGAAGAAGCGGAGCACGAGCGGCAGGAACAGGTCACGGACTAGCCGCCCCACCGGTCCCGGAGCCTTCTGGTTGCTGGTCTTCGCTCCCCACGCCACGACCTTCTCCACCCGATCCCGGCGCAGTTCCTCGAAGCGGGTGAATGCCTCACTCACCGAGGGGCCGGCTCCCAGTGCGCGGGCGAGGACGATGCCATCCTCCATGGCCAGGGAGGCCCCCTGGCCCGAGCTCGGCGATGGGGCGTGGGCGGCGTCCCCGATGATCACCATGGGCCCCCGATGCCAGGTGGGCACGTGGCCCAGGTCGTGGGTGTTGTCGGCGTACAGCTCCAGGTCCCCTGCTTCGATGAGCTCGGTGGCGGGACCGGCGTCCCCCTGGAACAGATCCGCCAGGAGCCTCTTCCATTCCGCCGGCGTGATGGACCGGCGCTCCTCGGCCGTGATGAGGGGGCGGGGGTGATTGACGAACCAGACCACGTCTCCGTCCGGGGCGGCGGCATGTCCGAAGAAGGCCCGCCGCCCGAAGCTCATGTGGAAGTCGCCCGGCTCGATCCCGCCGGCGGCGCCCCGGGTGACACCCCCGAAGTTGGTGAGGCCCACGTAGCGGCCTGCGGGGGCGTTGGGGTCGATGAGCCGTCGCACCGCCGAATGGATGCCGTCGCAGCCGATCAGGGCGTCACCGGCAGCGGTAGAGCCGTCGGCGAAATCCGCTTCCACTCCTCCGTCGCCATCGTCCCGGGCATCGATGAGACGGCGTCCATACTCGATGCGAATACCGCGGCGTTCCGCCTCCTCCTGGAGGAGTCGCACCAGCCGGGACCGCTTCACCGTGTGCGCCGGGTGGCTGTCCGGCCGCCTCGAGTCGAGCGACATCGAGGCTAAGCGGCGTCCGGTGTGACTCCAGAGGACGGTGCGACGGGTAGGGAAGCCCACCTCCTCGACCAGGTGGGCGGCGTCGATCTCGGTCAGCGCCGCCAGGCCGTTGGCGGTGATGACGAAGAAGGACCCCACCTCGGGATCGGCCGGGGGATGCGACTCGTAGACGGTCGCCTCGATGCCCACCCGCTGCAGGGCCATGGCGGTGACGGGTCCGGCGATGCCTCCTCCGGCGATCATTGCATGCATTGAGCTAACCTTTCTCGCGGAAACAAGATATCTCTATTTATGTATCTCTCGATTTTCGAATGATATGGCTGATGGGAAGGGACGTCAAGAGCTGATCGCGGCGGTGGGCCGCGCCACCCAGGCCTACCAGCGGGCCACCGACGGGTTCGACGACGCCGTGGGACGGCGACTCGACCTCAACCCCACGGATCTCCGCTGTCTGGACTGGCTCACCGAAGGTCCCATGTCGGCCGGAGAGCTGTCCCGGGCCACGGGGCTCTCCTCGGCCGCCACCACCACGCTCGTCGACCGGCTGGAAGGGCGGGGTCTCGTGCGTCGGGGGAGGGACCAGGACGACCGGCGCCGGGTGGTGGTGGAGCTCACAGACGATGCCCGCCAACACCTGGAGGCTCTCTACGGCCCGCTCGCCCGTGAGGGTGGCCGCCTGCTGGCCAGGTTCGACGATGAGGACCTGCGGCTCCTGATCGAGTTCCTGGATGAGGCGACCCGGGTGGTGGAAGAGCACGAGGCACGGCTCCGTTCCTGACCTCCTCGCCTGCGAGCCGCGGCGCATCGGAGTTCCTGTCCGGGGATACGCTGGTAGCTTGCAGCGGCGATGAGATCCCCTCGCGTGCTGGTGGCCTGTGCCCTGACGATGGCCACGGCGACATCACTCGCCGCCGCCGCCCTGCCGCCGGGCGGGACGTTCGTGGACGACAACGACTCGGTCCATGAGGGCTACATCGAGGCGGTGGCGGCAGCGGGGATCACCCGGGGATGCAACCCGCCCGCCAACGACGAGTTCTGTCCCGAGGATGCCGTGACCCGGGCGGAGATGGCCGCCTTCCTGGTGCGGGCCCTGGGCCTGACGGAGTCGGGAGGTTCTGATTTCGTGGACGCCGAGGGCGTGTTCGCGGCCGACATCGACCGCCTCGCCACCGCCGGCATCACCCGGGGATGCAACCCGCCCACCAACGACCGCTACTGCCCCCAGCAGCCCGTCACCCGGAGCCACATGGCCACCTTCCTGGTGCGGGCCTTGGGCCTGGCCGCATCCGGTGGTTCCGGATTCGTGGACACAGGAGGCGTCTTCGCGGCCGACATCGACCGCCTCGCCACCGCCGGCATCACCCGGGGATGCAACC
>JBKHJQ010000412.1:0-2712 GCA_046538055.1 Actinomycetota bacterium | reverse complement strand
ACCCGGATCTGGACCGTGGTGTCGACCGTGTCCGCTCCCAGCCAGATGGTGGAACCGCCGTAGCGGAGAGCGTTGGTGGTGAGGTTTCGGACGATCTGGCGCACCCTGGCCGCATCCCCCACCGCCATCACGCCATCCTTCTCGATGAACAGGACGGTCCGGTCCTGCACACCGGGGAGGGAGGCGAGCACGGCCTGGATCTCGGCCGATACGTCCACCGGCTGGCGGAGCACGGTCAGCTGATCCAGCTCCGCCCGGGATGCCACCAGCAGGTCATCGATGATGGAGGCCATCTCCTTGGCCTGGCTGTCGATGTCGCTCATCAGGGCGAGCTTGTCCTCGTCGCTCATGTCCTCCCAGGCGGCGGTGAGAGTGTCGGCGAAGCCCACCACACCGGTGAGGGGAGTGCGGAGCTCGTGGCTCACGCTGGCGAGGAAGTAGTCCTTGGAGCGGTTGGATTCGCGCAAGGCGCGGTTGGCGGACCGCAGCTGGGCCACGAACTCGGCGGTGGCCAACAGCACCAGGACCGGCACTATCGCCTCCCAGACGGCGGCCTCGTTACCCGATTCCAGGGCGGCGGCACTGAAGAGGGCGCCGTTGAGCACGCTGGTGAGCACGACGAACCCGTAACCGCCGATCCGCCCGTACAGGTGGGCGGCCAGGGCAACGGGTATGAAGCTGAGTGATCCGTATACGTCGCCGATGACCGGATACAGCGCGGGGAAGCCGGCCGCGTAGGCCACCAGGGAACCGACCGCGACCACCCAAGGGTGCTTGATTCGAGTCAGGATCTCCACATGGCTCCTATCGGCAGAGAGGGCCGTTCCCGATAGTCCCTTGGGTAGTTTGTTTTTCGCGCTCTCGCTCGTGGGTCGGGATCAGTGGGCGGAGGCAGGGTTGAGGGCGTCCGGATCGATTTCGTAGCGCCTGACCGCATCCTGGAAGGCGCCACCGTCGACCTCCCCGGCCCGCACCAATGCCGCCAGGGTGGCCACCACCACATGGGCGGCGTCGGTCTCGAAGAAGCGGCGCAGGGCCTGGCGACTGTCGGAGCGACCGAAACCGTCCGTGCCCAGCAGGTGATAGTCGCCCGGTACCCACCGTCCCACCTGATCGGGAACCGCCTTCATGAAGTCCGTCACAGCCACGATCGGGCCCACCACGTCGGTGAGCACCCGGGTGATGTGCGGCACGCGGGGCTCGGATCCCGGATGGAGGCGGTTCCAGCGCTCCACCTCGAGAGCCTCCTCCCGGAGGCGCTTGTACGACGTCACCGACCACAGCTCGGCGCCCACTCCGTAGTGCTCCATCAGGTCGTCCCGGGCCTGGCGAGCAGCCAGGTTGGCAGTTCCCGAGAACAGGATCGCAGCCCGCCGGGAGGCTCCCTCCGGCGCCCGCTCCCAGCGATAGATGCCATCGACGATGCCCTGCTCCACCCCCTCCGGTCGGGGAGGCTGGGGGAAGTTCTCGTTGTATAGGGTGATGTAGTAGTAGATGTCCTCGGGATCGTTCCCGTACATCCGGCGGATGCCGTCCTCGATGATCGTCCCCATCTCGTATGCGAAGGCGGGGTCGTAGGCCTGACACACGGGCACGGTCGAGGAGAGGACCAGGCTGTGGCCGTCCTGGTGCTGAAGGCCTTCACCCTGGAGGGTGGTGCGACCGGCCGTGCCCCCCAGGAGGAAGCCCCGGGCCCGGGCATCGGCGGCCGCCCAAAGCAGGTCACCCACCCGCTGGAAGCCGAACATCGAGTAGAAGATGTAGAAGGGGACCATCGGCACCCCCCGGGTGGCGTAGGCGGTGGCCGCGGCCGTCCAGTCGGCGGTGGATCCTGCCTCGGTGATCCCCTCCTCCAGGATCTGGCCCTGGCGGGACTCGTGGTAGGAGAGCAGCATGGCGTGGTCGACCGGTTCGTAGAGCTGGCCCTGGGAGGCGTAGATCCCCAGCTCGCGGAAGAGCGAGTCCATTCCGAAGGTGCGGGCCTCATCGGGGACGATCGGTACCACCCGGTCGCCGAACTCCTCATGGCGAGCCAGATTGCGCAGCAGCCGGGTGAAGGCGGTGGTGGTGGAGGCCTCCACCTTGCCCGACCCGGCGTACACCTCCTCGAAGCTCTCGGGGCCGGGCAGGGTCAGCTTGGAGCGGACACGGATGCCGCGGGAGGGCAGGAACCCGCCCAATGCGCGGCGCCGCTCCATGAGGTACTCGTGTTCCTCGGAGCCCGGCTCGGGCCGGTGGTAGGGCGGGGTGCGGTCTCCCTCCAGCGATTCCTCGGGTATGACGCCCTCCAGATGGAGCCGGGAGCGAAGGACCTGGAGCTGCTTGTTGGTCAGCTCCTTGATCTGGTGGGTGGCATTGCGGCCCTCCACGTCCGGACCCAGGGTCCACCCCTTGATCGTCTTGGCGAGGATGACCGTCGGCGCCTCCGTCAGCTCGGTTGCGGCCTTGTAGGCGGCATAGATCTTGCGGTAATCCAGGCCGCCGCGGCGAAGCGCCCAGATCTGCTCGTCGGTCCAGTCCTCCACCAGCGCCGCCGCCCGGGGGTCCTTGCCGAAGAAGTGCTCCCGGACGTAGGCGCCGTCCTCTGCCTTGTAGCGCTGGTACTCCCCGTCCACGGTCTCGTTCATGACCGTCACCAGGGCGCCTTCGGTGTCGCGGGCGAGGAGGTCGTCCCAGCCGGAGCCCCAGATGACCTTGATGACGTTCCAGCCG
>JBKHJQ010000411.1:0-2714 GCA_046538055.1 Actinomycetota bacterium | reverse complement strand
CCCTGTCACAGAACGGTGCCCGGCGGTGCATACCGGCAACCTAGTGACTGCGGGCGTCAGGGTGAACGCAGGGAATCCGCCAGCTCCGCCGCTACCTCCCGGTACTCGTCGGTCTGCTGATAGTGGGAGTGCCGCAGGGGCCGGGGACGGGGCTCCCCGGGGGCGGGCGGCCTCGAGGACGGCGGGTCGAACACCATCCGGTCCGTCACGCCCCCGGACCGGATCTCGCCCCCGATGAAATCGGTGGGACGCCAGAGGTTCACCCACCCCGCCACGCCCCCGGCCAGGTGTGCGAACAACTGCGGCGAGAGGTACTCCGGGAAGTAGCGGGCGTAGAGGCGGGTGAGGGGGGAGCCATGCGTGAGGAACGCCACCTTCCGGACGACATCCGGCTCGGCAAGCGCCAGTGTCGCCGCCGCCAGCACCGACCCCTGGGAATGCGCCGACAGCACCACGCCCCCCTCCGCCAGGGCCCGGAGCCGGTGGCCGAGCTGGGGGACCGCCCGCTCGGCGTAGGAAGGCGGCGACCAGGGATGGAACCAGCGTGGCCAGAAGGTAGCCACGTCCCATACCATCCCCACCAGCCGCCGCACCGACCGGTCCCGATACAGCCGTGATATGCCCACGACGGCCAGGACCGGGATCACCCCCACCACCACCGAGGCCGGCGCTGCCAGAGGCTCGGCCCACCGTCCCAGCCCCAGCCCGCCCGAGTCACGGGAGATGAGGACCGCCCCCGCCAGGGCCACCAGGACGGTCACCCCCACGATGGCGACCACCGCACCGGCCCGATCGGTGAGACGGGCCACGGCCTCGGCTCTCCCCACCTCCCGGGCCCAGAGGCGATCGTCGGCGTCGCCGCAGTCGAGACCTCCCCGGGAGCGATAGCGGCGGGCGAGGACCTCACAGGATGGGCCTGCTCCCGCCCGCGCCCACACCACTCCCACGGCCGCCACCGCCACGATCAGGACGAGGACGGTCACCACGGCCAGGTCCCCCACCCAGTCCGGGTAGACGATGAGGGAGGGCAGCGGGGAGGCGTCCTCGCCGTCGGCGGCGGGACGGCCCAGCAGGTCCGCCAGCCTGATGAGCAGCCCGGAGCCGAAGGCGTTGACCAGGCCCACGGAGAGGAGGAGGCGACCCGGGCTCATCATGGCCGCCCGCAGCGATCCCTGGGCCTGGCGCCGCCACAGCCAGAAGGCGGCGGATCCGGCCAGGAGCGTGGCGGCGGCATAGACGGGGAGGAGGACCTCCAGCACCCCTCCTCCCGAGGTCCCGGTCTCCGAGAGAGGAACGATGCCAAATAAGAGCACTCCGGCCACCAGCACCACGTACAGGGCCGAGAGGCCGAGGAGGAGGGTGTGCACCCGGGCCGGGACCCCCTCCAGGCGCAGGACGGCCAGCACCGACATCGCCAGGACCACCCAACCGGCTGGAACCATCACGGAGGACACGCCCCCCTGGCCCGCTCCGGGATGGGCCAGGGTGAGTGCCACGGTGGCGAGGGCGGCGGAGGTGTGCACCAGGCCGAGGCGATGGGCCACCTGGGGTGACTCCCACAGCTCGGGATGGTTGAGGTTGGCAGAGAGCACCGGGTCTCCCAGGGTCCGGAAGGTGCCTGCCCGCCGGTGGATGCTCATCTGGCTCCTGCGGGCCGACCAGGCCACGCCCAGGATGGCGATCACCGCCACGATGGCACCCACCACCATGGATCGGCCGGGGTCGCCCGCCACCAGCCGGTTGTCCCAGGGCGACAGCCACCAGCGCCCGTCCGTGCATCCGGTCCGGGCACCGCATTGGCGACCGACGAGGTCCACCGCCCCCAGGGCGGCGTAGCCGGCCACGGCCACCGTGAGGACGAGACCGAAGACCCGCGTCAAGCCCGCGGCGATCCCCTCGAGGAGGTCCCGCCTGCGAGGCCGGGTGTCGGTGGGGTCCCCTCCGTGGCGGAGTATCCAGCCGGCCAGGTTGGCGAGAGCGAAGGGTGTGAGGAGCACCCACAGGGCCCGGAGCCGGGAAGCAGAGGTGAGCCCGCCCCAGGAATACGCTTCCCGGGGCGGGCCCTGGGTCTCGGCAGGACCCCACGGGCGGAAGAAGCCGGCGCTCTCGTCGCCTCCCACCAGGCAGGTGACGGGCACGTCCAGGATGTCCTCGGGGGGCGTGCCGCCCACTCCGTGGACCCGCAGCTCCACCACCCCGGAAGGTGGTGGCTCTCCCCGGAGGTCCGGTCGGTGGGACTGGGCCATGGAGGCTCAACCTAGCTCGGGAGCACCTCCTCCGGCTCGCTTTGGGAGTCGTCTTCCCGGTCGCCGATCAGCTCCGTGTCGCCTATCCAGTAGCCCACGCCCAGCAGGGCGACGCCCATCCCCAGGGACAGGGCGATCTTGAGCACGGGGTCCGCGCTCGCCAGGTCCATCAGGATGAGCTTGGCGATGGCCAACCCGACGGTGCCGAGCCCCACCAGGGTGAGGAGCCGGCCGCGGCCCAGCCGCCCCGCCACCAGCGCCACCAGCCCCACCACTGCGAAGCCGGCCGTGACATACCCGGGATCGAGCTCGCCCAGGTGCCGGGCGATCCACGCCAGCGCCATCAGGTATGCGACGGAGCCGGCGGCGTTGCGGACGACCCCGGTGAGGAGGAAGGCCGACGCTGCCACGATCAGCACCGAGGCCAGGTCACCCGCCGCCGGTCCCAGGCCGAGCCGGTCCCCCTCC
>JBKHJQ010000410.1:0-2729 GCA_046538055.1 Actinomycetota bacterium | reverse complement strand
GATCGGCCAGGCTTCCCTCCGCCAGGGAGGCTATGAGGTCGAGGTCGTGGTCTCGGTGCATGGAGTCGTTCACTTGGATGTCACCCCCATGCCTCCCGGTTCCCGAGAATCTCGGCGAGCTGGCTCCTCCCCCGGTGGAGACGGGACTTGACCGTGCCTTCGGCGATACCCAGGATCTCGGCCACCTCACTCAGGCCCAGTCCCTCCACGTCGGCGAGGACGATGGCGGAGCGGTACTCCTCTTTGAGGTGGGAGAGAGCGGCGGTGAGGCCGGGACGGAGCTCCACCGCCGCCATCCGGTCGTCGGCTCCCGAGTCGGGCGGATCGTGGGTCTCGGGGAGAGGGTCGGAGCGGCGTCGTTTGGCGCGACGCAGCTGGTCGTAGCAGGTGTTGACCGCCACCCTGTACAACCAGGTGGTGAACCGGGAATCACCCCGGAACTGGTCGGCCTTGCGGAACACGGTGAGGAAGGTGTCCTGGGTGGCGTCCAGAGCCGCCTCCCGGCGTCGCATGATCCGCAGGCATATGGCGAAGACCCTGTCCTGGTGGCGTCGCATCAGCTCATCGAAGGCGCGCCGGTCGCCTCCGGCACTCAGGATGAGAAGATCTCGATCGTCGACGTCGATCACCGCCGACAGGCTACCTTCGCCGCGACGGCGGTAGCCATCACTCCCGGAACCTCAGCTCCGATATCTCCCCCACGTAGTCGCCGTCCACCTCGGGAAGGTCTGTGAACCAGACCAGCCAGGTGCCGTCCTCCCGGGGCGGGAGGCGAAGCGACGTGACCCCGGGTTGGGCAACGAGCCGGCCCACGGGGACGAAATCGTCGAACTCGTCGGACGGACCCTCGCTCCAGCGAAGCTCCAAAGAGGCGCCCTCCGGCACACCGAAGAGGTCCAGGGAGCGGGGAACACCCGATACATCCACGGTCACGCCTACACCCGCCTTGAGCAGGGGGAGGGGATCGAGATACACCTCCGTCCTCCAGGCGGTGGAGAAGTCGTCGTCCAGGATGTCGCCCGCCAGCTCGTCGTTCTCGCCCCCGCCTCCGAAGGGATCGAAGGCCTCCGCGTCGGATACCGTCACATCCCCGGCGGGGGGGACGGTGGTGGCGACGGTGGTCGTGGTGGGAGCCGTCGTGGAGGAGGCCGCCGGGAGGCGGGCGACGGTCTCGGCAGGCGGGGGTGGAACCGGCATGCCGGAGGGAGTGAAGAGGCGTCCCAGCCCCACCAGCCCGGCCGCGGCCACCACCAGAGCCACGGCCACCAGGAGCAGCCGCCGGGAGGGGCGGGTCGACTCGGGTTGGGGGCGCCGCGGTGTGGGCGCCGCCGCCAGCGCCTCGGCCAGGGTACGGGCCGGGATCACCCCCTTGCGGCCCTCCCGCAGTATCCTGTCCACCTCCGGGTTGAGGCCGTCGATCAGCTCCGATGGGGGGGAGGTCCCGGGCGGGGCGCCCGTGAGCGACTCCTCCAGGACCTCAGAGAGGGAACGCACGTCATCGTGGGTCGTGGCCCCCCGCGTGTGCCGACCGAAGGAGCCCAGCTTGGCGGGGTGGGCGACCGTGTAGGTGATGGCTCCGGTGTCGATCCCGCCGTGTACCACTCCCGACCCGTGCAGGGTGGCCAGGGCCGCGGCCAGGCCCGAGGCGTTGGAGAGGAACTCCTCCACTTCGATGGTGTCCCCCGCCTCCAGACGGGCGCGCAGGCTCGCTCCGCCGGTCCACTCCGACACCGAGTACGCCCCTCCCTCCACCTCTTCCACCATGTACACGGCGGCCAGGTGGAGATGGCTGACGGCCGACGCCTTCCTGACGGCCTCCAGGAACTCGCGCCGGCGGTTGCTGCTTGCCTCCGGGCCCAGCACCCTGATGAGCACCGGCCGATCCAGAGACGTGTCGGTGGCCAGCCATTCCTCGATGTCGCCGTCCCGTCCCAGTCGCACCTCCAGGCGGAAACGATCCGAAACAGGAGGTGGCATCAGCGGTCCGCCCCTCGCCCGGGCTTGTGGCGCGCCAGGACGGATAGACGGGAGCCGAGCGCCACGAAGCCCTCGTCGTGGTAGAGGGCGGCGGCGGGGGCATTGTCGGGCTGGGTGTTGAGCAGCATGCTACGGGCGCCGCGGCGGCGGGCCCAGCCCATGGAGGCGCGCAACAGCGATCGGCCGATCCCGCGCCTGGCCCGGGATGGCTCCACCGCCACTCGCTGCAGGTAGGACACGGACGTCATCGCTCCCACTATGGCGAATCCCGCTGTCCGCCCGTCCTCCACCACTGTCAGCACATCGGACAGGGGGGTGGCGGCGCGGGCATCCTCCAGTCCGGCCCGACCCACCCTCCACACGGGATCGAATGCCCGGTCGTCGATGGCGGCCAGGACTCCGAAGTCGGGGTGCTCCTCGCTCTCGACGCGGTGGAGGGGAGGTTCCACCACGTCGGTGAGATCCCGCTCGAACACCGCCAGATGGAGATGGTCGCGAAAACCGGCCCGACGCCAGGTGGCGGTCTGGTCGGCGGCCAGGGCGGGTGACATGACCTGCACCACTCCCACTCCCCACAGCCACTCCGTGCAGGCGTCCAGGAAGCGGTCGCCGCCCCGGTCCAGCCGGAGAGCGGCCAGGTGCGTGCTCTGGTCGTTCCAGGGGCGGGCACGCGCCGCCCGCCATCCTCGCCGGAGCACGACCGCCTCCGGCCATTCCCCCCGGACGCGCACATCGGGTCTCATGTGTGAGAG
>JBKHJQ010000409.1:0-2741 GCA_046538055.1 Actinomycetota bacterium | reverse complement strand
GGGCGGCACCCTGGACCGGGTCCTGGAGAGACATGGAGTGGAGCGACTGGCCGGTGCCCACTGCTATGAGTTCCTGGCCGGAGCGCGCCGGTTCGCCCGGCTCCACGAGGCCGAGCCCACCAGCTTCTACCTGACCGACTTCCTGGTCCGCCATTTCGACCGTCTCGTATGGCGGGGCCTGGGGCTGGATCGCTGGCCCTGGCTGCGGGACGACTACTTCGCCAACTACACCCGGGTCGTCTATCTCGCTCAGACCGACGACCCCGAGCTGACCCGGAGAGCGGAGGAAGCAGCCCACCGTCTCGGACTCCGCCTGGACCGGATCCCGGTCGGTCGCGGCGACCTCGATGGACGGATCCGGGAGGAGGCGCAGCCGGCGTGAGCGAGGGAGTGACGGTCATCTTCTGGAAGGACATCCCCGCCCAGGTGATGTCGGGTTCAGGACGCGATGCCACCCGGGTCGCACTGCCCGACCGGTTCCAGGAGGCGGTAGACCGGGCCGCGACACGTACCGGACTGACAGACTCCGACGCCTACTCGACCCAATGGCACAAGGTGAGGCTGCCCGGGCCCGACGCCCACGTGGTGGCCGACCAGCTGGATGCGGACTACCCGGATACCACCCTCGACGCGCTGGTTCGCAATGGAGGACAACGCCCATGAGCTGCGGCTTCGGGCTCGTGGGGTCCGACTCTCGACTCAAAGGAACAACATGACACACACCGTCCTGTCCTCGCCGACCCGCGAGATCGTCATCGGCTTCGACCGTCCCTTCGTGGTGATCGGCGAGAGGATCAATCCCACCGGCCGCAAGCGCCTAGCCGAGGAGATGGCAGCCGGGGACTTCTCGCGGGTGGAGGCGGATGCCCTGTCCCAGGTACGGGCAGGGGCGGGGATGCTGGACGTGAACGCCGGGATTCCCCTCGCCGATGAGCCGGCCATACTCGCATCCACCATCCGGCTGGTGCAGTCGCTCGTGGACGCACCGCTGTCCATCGACTCTTCCGTCATCCCGGCTCTCCGGGCCGGCCTGGAGGCCTACTCCGGGAAGCCGCTCGTCAACTCCGTCACCGGGGAGGAGGAGTCGATGGAGCAGGTCCTGCCTCTGGCGGCCCGATACGGCGCCGCCGTGGTGGCGATCACCAATGACGAGACGGGGATCTCAGAGGACCCGGACGTGCGCTTCGAAGTCGCCCGCCGCATCGTCTCCCGGGCAGCCGACCACGGCATCCCCGCCGCCGATGTCGTGGTGGATCCCCTGGTCATGCCCATCGGAGCCATGCCGACCGCCGCCAACCAGGCTCTGCATCTCATCAGGCGCCTGCGTGAGGAGCTGAAGGTGAACACCACCTGCGGCGCCTCCAACATCAGCTTCGGCCTGCCACATCGGCCGGGCATAAACGCGGCCTTCCTGGCCATGGCGATCGGCGCAGGACTCACGTCGGCGATCACGAACCCGCTGGAGGAGGCGATCATGCAGTCCATCAAGGCAGCCGATGTCCTAACCGGCAACGACCGGGACTGTGCCACCTGGATCCGCCGCCATCGCGATCCCGCCGCCGGTGACGCCCCATCCGGCCGGGGCCGGCGGGGCGGGCGCCGCAGGCAGGCCGTGGGATGACCGCATCGCTCCGGCGGGTCGTGTTCCTCCCGTCGGGCCGACGGGGAGAGGTAGCCGAGGGGACGACCGTCCTGGAGGCGGCACGGCAGCTGGGGGTGGACCTCGACTCGGTCTGCGGAGGCAGGGGGATCTGCGGCAGGTGCCAGGTCGTCCCGGGCTCCAGCCCCGACATACCCCAGAGCATCGCGGCCCTATCGGCCCCCGGCGCCACCGAGAGCCAGTACCGGGGACGCCGCCCGCTCGCCGAGGATCACAGGCTGGGATGTGCCGTTTCCATCCTGGACGACGTGGTGATCGACATTCCTCCCGAGAGCCAGATCCACCGCCAGGTGGTGCGGAAGCGATCCGAGGTGAGGGACTTCCCGATCGACCCGGTCATCCGTCTCCACTACGTGGAAACCGAGCCTGCGTCATTGATGGATCCCGGGGCCGACACCGAGCGGGTGGCGGCCGCCCTGGAGAAGGAGTGGGGGCTGGGAGAGCTTCGCTTCGACCCGGCGGCCATGGCCGCGGTGCAACCGGCCCTGCGCCAGGGAAACTGGTCGGTGACGGCGGCCGTGCATGCCGGCCGGGAGGTCATCGCGGTGTGGCCCGGCTTCCACGATCGGCTTCTGGGACTGGCCTTCGATGTGGGCTCCACCACCCTGGCCGGGCACCTCCTGGATCTGACCAGCGGCACTGTCCTCGCATCCTCCGGCCGGATGAACCCCCAGATCCGGTTCGGGGAGGACCTGATGAGCCGGGTCTCACACCTGATGCTCCACCCTGAGGAGGCCGGCACCCTGACGGCTTCGGTCCGTTCCGCCCTGGACTCGCTGGCAGGGGCACTCGTGGACGAGGTGGAAGCTGATCGCCACAGCGTCCTGGACGTGTCGGTGGTGGGCAATCCCATCATGCACCATCTGCTCCTCGGGCTGGACCCCCGTCCCCTGGGAGAGGCGCCCTTCCCTCCGGCGGTCCGCCATGCCCTCCACCTCTCCGCCTCGCACATCGACCTGGACGTGAACCCCGGTGCCCGCCTCTACGTGCTACCGGTGGTGGCGGGCCATGTGGGTGCCGACACGATGGGAGCGGTGCTGTCGGAGGGCACCCACCGGGGTGAGGCACTCCAGCTCCTGGT
>JBKHJQ010000408.1:0-2747 GCA_046538055.1 Actinomycetota bacterium | reverse complement strand
GTCGGGAACCGCCGAGATCCAGGGGCGACCGGGAGGCACAAGCAGCGTCTCGCCGTCATCGGTCGAGAGCGTGAACGGATCCGCCACGTCCTCCCTCTCCCACGTCCCCGAGTAGACCTCGCCGCCGGCGAAGATGTGGAAGGGGCCGGAGCCGACCGTGGACGTGGCCGGGACGGACGAGCCCGACCCGGTGGGGGAGGAGGCGACATACTGCTCTCCCACGATGGCCAGGACCAGGTCGGCGCCGATGCGCTCCATCTCGCCCTCCGGGTTCATCCAGTGCGATTCCTCGCCGTCGATGGAGCGGTAGTACCGCTCCCCGTCCCAGGCCCATTCGGTGGTGGTGGTGTCGGAGAAGGTGAAGGTGAGGTGTGTGGCGTCCTCCCCCGCGGAGTCGGGCTCGCCGAACTCCCACAGCGAGGTGGGCGGCGGGTCGTCGGGGATCTCCCGCTGGTCGGCCACCTCCCTCAGCTCCATGGTGTTGCCGTAGAGGTTGTGGGGTGCCGCCCGCTCCGATACCCGGAACATGCCGGGACGCGTGTCGCTCAGATACGGCACGCCCACATCGGTGATCCCCGCCCTGATCCACGGCTGGCCTCCGCTGATGGCCAGAGCCGCCTCCAGGGGGCGCACCAGGGTCGCATCGGAAGGCCGCCCGGACCGTATCGGCCCCAGCATGTCGGTGTCGGAGCTGTGGAACACCGCCATGAAACGGGTGAGCCCGCCCTCCACCAGGATCTCGAAGACGGCGTCGGCCTCCAGGATTCCGGATTGGGGTCGCGCATTCCAGTGGTTGTCGATCTTCACGGCCAGCGCCCGCCGGTCGAGGAGGTCGGCGTCGTCGACCGGGAGGCCGTTGATGGGAGACCGGGGCCGATCGTCGACGGTCGTTGTGGTGGCGATCGTGGTCGTGGTGCTGTCTGTCGTGGACGTGGTGGAGGGTTCGGTGGTGGTCGTTGTCGTTTCGGCCGCCTCGCCACCGGAGCATGCTGCGGTGATCAGGGCGAGCGCGACCAGTAAGAGCCGGGTTCGCATCCGGAGCATGCTAGGGGTGGGCTCACCCCAAGCGGTACGTCCTACCGCGAGATGGAGCCCGTCACCGGCAGGTCGGGAACGGCGCTCACCGAGCCGTCGATGGCTATCGCCACTTCGATGCCCTCGGCAGAGGTGGACAGGACGTAGAGGGCGTCGATGTTGATGTCAGCCTCGGCCAGCCGGCGCGTGATGGCGGCGAGAGCTCCGGGCTCGTGGGGCATGAAGGCGGTCAGGACCGTGTGCTCGTCGACGCGGCAGCCGGTCTCGCGTAGGACCCGGCGGGTGGTGATGGCGTCGTCGACGATCAGACGCAGCACTCCCTCCCCGTCGTAGCCGTATGCCGCCAGCGCTTCGATGTTGACGCCGGCGCTGCCCAGCCTCTCGGTGATGGTTGCCAGATGACCCGGTCGGTTCTCGACGTGGACGATGAACTCGGTCATGCAACCGAGCCTACGCCGTCACCCTGCGTGACGCGGGCATCAGGCTCCACATCCGAATCCTCCCGCCACGGAGGTGACCTGGCCGCGGGGGACCGACTCGGTGAGGGTTCCCGACAGAAGGCCCGGTCCCTGGGATTCGACCGTGAAGGTCGCTCCGAACGAGGACGAGCTGTCGATGGCCGTCCGGGTCCCGTATGCCTCGGTCAGCTCCTCCACGGTGGATCCGATCCCGATCCCCGCCACGGTGGTGAGGTCGATCACCACGGCCGCGTCGGCGGTCGACTGGATGTAGTAGAAGAAGTGGGTGGCATCCTCGCCGAATTCGGTGGGACCGTCGGTGAAGAAGACCCGGAGGCTCTCCCAGCGCGCCACCCGGACGATGCTCCCCGGGCAGGTGCCGAAGACCCCCCGGGAGCTGACCCATCCCGAGTCGGAGCTGGCGCCGCCCAGGCGAGCGGATACCGCGGCGATGGTCTCCTCGGGGCCGGCTCCGAAGGAGACGACGTCCAGCCCGTCCGGTTCCAGCACCAGCGGGGCCAGGGTGGTGGTGCTGGCAGGCTCCGTGGTGGGGGCCCCTGCTGTGGGGACGGTGGTCGCCACCGTGGCAGCGGTGGACGGGGAGGTGGTGGGAATGGTGGTGGTCTCGATGGTGATGGTGGAGCTGACGGTGGAGGGTGCGGTTTCCGCCGTACCCATCGAAGTGGAGGCAGCTTCCGGTTGGGGAGCTGCCCGTCCCACCTGCCAGAGTGCCAGGGCGAGAACCACGATGGTGAGTCCTCCCATGACCGCGCCCAGCACGCGACGGCGGACTGGGAGTCGCGCCGGATCGGTCATGGATCGCAACGGTAACGCCTCATCAGCCCTCCGGCGGGGATTGGGCCAGACCGCGGACTTGCGTCTCCGTGCGGTTGCGACGCGTCAGGTAGGAATGCCATACGAGGCGGGCCGCCACGGAGCGGTAGGGGATCCAGCGCTGCCCTATGTCGCCCAGGTGCTGGTGCGAGGGAGGTCCGTCCAGTCCCAGGACCTCCCCCGTGCCCACCTGGAGCGCCCGGTCGCCCACCGGCCAGATGTCGGGCCGACGCAGGGCGGACAGGAGGTAGACGTCCGACGTCCATCTCCCGATACCCGGGATCTCCCGGAGGATCCGGCCGGCGTCCTCATCGGAGCGGGCCGCCAGCCCTTCCAGGTCGAGGCGGCCGGACCGAACAGCCCCGGCCAGTTCTCGCAGATAGCGCTGCTTCTGGCGCGTGAGACCGGCAGCCCCCAGGG
>JBKHJQ010000407.1:0-2763 GCA_046538055.1 Actinomycetota bacterium | reverse complement strand
GCCCTGGGGGACGCCGTCAACGTGGCCGCCCGGATGGAACAGACCGCCGATCCGGCCACGGTGCGGGTCACCGCCGAGACATGGGACCTGGTGGCCGAGCACTTCGAAGGCGAGGAGATCGGCCCGGTGGAGGTGAAGGGCAAATCGGAGCCGGTGAGAGCGATCCGTGTGCTGGGATCGAGCCGTCCCGAGGATGCCCCGGTTCCTCCCCCCGGCCGACCCCTGATCGGCCGGGCCGGCGAGTCCCAGAAGCTGGCGGAGCTCCGCAGCAGGCTGATGGGCGGTTCCGGTTGGGTGGCATCCATCATGGGAGAGGCGGGCCTGGGCAAGTCCCGGCTCCTGGACGCGTTCCGGGAGGACACGGCCTCCTCGGTGGCCACCGCCTTCGGGTTCGGCTGGTCGGGCGACCTGGCGTGGATGTCGGCGTTCAACGAGTCCTACGACACCTCCGTTCCCTACTCGACGGTGGGCCAGCTCCTGCGCCGCTGGTGGGACCTCGATTCCGCCCTCGTTCCCTACCGGCGCGTGGAGCAGGTGGCGGAGGCGGTGGTGCCCGAGGTCCCCGATGCCGCCGCCTACCTGGGGTATGTGGCGTCCGTCACCCTGCCGGAAACGGATTCCCGCTTCGTCGAGAGCCTCGAGCCCCCGGTGCTGGATGCCCGGGTCCGTCAGACGGTCATGGCCTACCTGGAGTCGGAGGCGCGGCGGCGGCCGGTGGTGGTTTCCCTGGAGGACACCCACTGGGCCGATCCCATGTCGCTGGCCCTCCTGGACGATGTGATGCATCTCACCGAGACGGCTCCTCTGGGGCTGGTCTTCACGATGCGGCCCTACCGGGACGAGCCACCCTGGCGGGTCCACGAAGTGGCGCAACGGGATCATGCCCACCGCTACCTGCACCTCGACCTCGCCTCGCTGGGGCGGGAGGCTGCTGAGAGCCTTCTCGACAGCCTCCTGGAGGACGAGGAGATCCTCCCGGAGACGCGGGCACGGATCCTGGACCGCTCCGACGGCAACCCGCTGTTCGTGGAGCAGATGGTCTGTGCCATCCGGGAGGGCGGCCCCGACTCCGGGGCGGTCTCCGTGCCCACCGGCCTGAGCTCCCTGCTCACCTCCCGCCTGGACCGCCTGGACGGCGAGTCGAAGACGGTGGCCCAGATCGCTTCGGTGATCGGATCGGAGTTCGACCGTGACACGCTGGCGGCCCTGGTGGGCGAGGAAGTGGACCTGGACGGCCGGCTCACCGACCTGCTTCGAAGGGAGATCCTGGTGGAGCGCCGGAACCGGGCCTCCACCCTGGCGTTCCACCACTCGTTGATGCAGGACGCCGCCTACTCCACCATGCTGCTCCGCACTCGCCGGGAGCTGCACACCCGCCTGGCCGAGCATCTGGAGGCCGAGGACCCTCACGCCTCCCAGGAGATCGCCCGCCATTTCCTGGAGGCGGGCGACCCCGACCGCGCCTTCCCCCACCTGATCGAGGCCGGGGAGAGGCTCTCCAGGTCGATGGCGCTGTCGGATGCCATCCACTCCTTCACGACTGCGTTGGAGCACCTTCCCTCCGATGCCGATCCCGAGCTGGTGGTCCGCGCCCACGACGGACTGGGCGTTGCCTACACCCTGGTGCCGGACCTGACCCGCTCCGAGGCCACCTATCAGCGGATGTCGGAGTACGCCGACCGCGCCGGGACCCCCTCCGCCAAGGTCACCGCCCTCAACCGTCTGGCCATGACCTCCGCCACTCTCGCCGGGGACCTGTCCGCCGCCCACGGATACCTGGAGGACGCCCGTGCCGTGGCCACCGAGGCGGGTGACGAGATGGGCCTCGCCCAGTACCACATGAACGCCTGCACCATCGCCGGGCTGGGCGGGGACATCGCCACCTCGGTCGTCCACGACGAGGAGGTGGCCCGCCAGGGCCGGGAGCTGGGGGTGGCCGGCATCCGGGTGGAGGGTCTGGCGCGGCTGGCGGCCAACCGGGTGTGGTTGATGGACTTCGCCGAGGCCGAGGCCGCGACCGACGAAGCTCTGGAAGCCGCCGGTGAGATCGGAGACGAGCACACCGAGGCGCTCCTCAAGGCGCAGGTGGTCTCCCGGCTTCGCCTCCGGGAAGGGGACACCGGCGAGGCGCTGCGGCTGAGCCTGGAGGGTGGTGAGGTCCTCGACAGGTACGCCTCCTTCTTCTCGCCGCTGACCCAGATCACCGCCGCCTGGCTCCTGTGGGAACGGGGCCGCCTGGACGAGGCCAAGTCCTGCCTGGATCGAGCCGGGCAGGTGGCGGCCGACGCGCACTTCCTGTTCTTCGTGGCGGCGGCGTCGGCGGGCCTGGCCCGGATTCACGGCTCCCTGGGGTGGGAGGAAGCCCGGCGGCAGGCGAGGGCGGCGGCGCTGGAGGCCGTCGGCTCCCCCCTGGGCGGGTACGTGGGTTCCACGGTATGGGCGGACCTGGGTGACGCCGAGCTGGCGGCGGGTGACCTGGCCGCGGCGGCGAGCGACTTCTCCCAGGGCCTGTCCTCGTCGTCGGCATCGAAGTACTGGGAGAAGCCCCGTCTCCTCATCGGCCTGGCCAGGGCCCGGGCCGGACAGGGTGAGGTGGTCGAGGCGCATCGCCTCCTGGACGAGGCCGGCGCCTACCTCCTGGACAAGGAGGTGAGAACCTTCGACGCCCACCTGGAGCATGCCCGCGGCGAGGTGGAACTGGCAGGTGAGGAGCCCGAGGAGGCTGTGGCCCGCCTCACCCGGGCCGGCGACCTGGCCCGGCTG
>JBKHJQ010000033.1:0-12241 GCA_046538055.1 Actinomycetota bacterium | reverse complement strand
TTGGAGTATCCGGGCCCTATGACCTCCACCCGGATGGGTGAGTAGTCGATCCCGGCGGCCTTGAAGGCATAGGGGAGTGTCTTCCAGCCCAGCCAACAGATGTGCCGGATCCGGGCAGTGTCCTCCACCTCGATCTCCAGGGCGTGATAGATGTCGAGACCGTGAGCCCAGGTCTCCATGAGCCGGAAGGTGGCGAAGGTCCGGGCGCTCATCGACCCCTCGATCCACTCCACCCGATCCCTCTCCGACATGTGGGAGAGCGGCTCCACCACCCGGGCGCGTCCTCCCCGCCACCATTCGATGACATCCTGGGGCCGCATCGACCGTCCCCGGTCGATGGCCCGCTGGCGGAGAGCGTCGAGGTCGGAGGCGGTTCGCCATTCCCGGACCCTCTCGCCCCCGGCCAGGGCGTCGGCGGCGAGCTCCGCGAAATCGGCCAGATGGCTGATGGTGTCGCGTACCGTCCAGGGCTTGGCGGGTGTGACGCGATCCCAGTTCTTGATCGGTATACGCTGCAGAGACTGATCGAGGAACTGCTGTTCAGCTACCAGGTCAGAGAGGATCTCACGCACCCGCATAGTCTAGTGCGGTCGCCGGGAAACGGTGCCGGCAGAGCTCCACTTGCAGGGGATTCGCCCTCCGGCGTCACCAGGGACGCTCGGCCTGCTCCTCTCCCATGGGGGCCGGTGGGTGGACCTTGGCGGGTGTGACGACGAGGTCGTTCAGCTCGTTGACCAGTCGGCGGAGGCGCCCGAAGCTGCGGCGGTCGAAACGCAGCGAGACACGGTCCAGATCGAGGGCATCACCGTCGGCGCTCTCCGCCTCGGTGGGGCCCGTAACGGCCAGCGGCTCTCCCGCGATGATATCGGCGTAGTCCTCGTTCAGCCGTGCCAGGGTCTCCTCGTCCGGCGCCTGGTTGAGCCGGAGGATCAGCAGGCCGTCCACATAGCGCTGGGAGTGGTAGTTGGCGTAGAAGCGGCAGAGCTCATCGGCGGCGGCCGTGGGATCGCTGTGGACGCTGAGAAGGTCGGGGTCGGAGGGGGAGATGTAGCCCCCCTCGACCAGGATCTCCCTCAGCACGGGGAGGAGGGAGGCCCAATAGCCGCTCCCCTCCGACTCCAGCAGCACGATCGGGTGCAGGTCGGACTTGCCCGTCTGCACCAGGGTCAGCAGCTCGAACATCTCGTCCAGGGTCCCGAACCCGCCCGGGAAGATGGCGAAGGCATGCGACTCCTTGACGAAAGTGAGCTTGCGCGTGAAGAAGTACTTGAAGTTGACGTTGCGCTCCGGGCTGATATGGGAGTTGATGTCCGCTTCGAAGGGAAGGCGGATGTTCACCCCGTAGGAGTGCTTCATCCCGGCGCCCTTGCTGCCCGCCTCCATGATGCCCGGGCCTGCTCCGGTTATCACTCCCCAGTCACGCTTGGACATCTCGGCGGCGAAGCGCTCCGACAGCTCGTAGTCGGGATGGCCGACGGGAGTCCGGGCCGAGCCGAACATCGTGACCTTGGGCTCGTCGTGGCGGGAGAAGACGAGCATGGAGTACCGCATCTCCTTGAGGGCGGTGTTGACGAGCTTGAGATCGCCTCTCGACGGGTTGTCCCGGTGGAACTTCAGGGCGGTCGTGATGATCTCCGCCACGAGGTCGGCGTTGTCGTTGCCGGAGGCGTCCGCCACCAGTTCGCTGATGCGTTGATCGAGGGCAGGATCGCCCAATGCGTAGGAGCGCATGGTCCCCAACCTACTCAGTCGTCGGGGAACGGCGGCCGGGCGGGGCCATTGCGCACCACTGCGTTCCAGACCGTCTCGTAGTGGTCCCGGTCGTAGGGGTCCACATGTGGGAGGACGAATCCGTTCCAGGCCTCCTTGAGAGGATCCTGGCCGTCGGCATGCACCCGCAGGCCGGTGGGGAGGCGATCGAGGATGGAGCGCAGGGACAGAGGCGTCTCCACGCGGGTGCCGGCATCCGACGACTCGAACGAGGCGTTCACCTCCACCGCCAGGCGGGATATGGCGTCCACGAACTCGGCATGCAGTGTGGGGTAGCGGACCGTGAGCATGGCCCGGATCTGATCCTCGGTGGGGAATCCCTTCTCCCAGATGACCCAGCGGTCGGCGAACGCCTTGTTGAGGGTCTGGGTGCCCGCATAATCCCGCAGATCCGTGGGGTTCATGGTGCCGAAGATCCGCACGTCGTCCCTCAGGGCCACGGACTCCCCGGTGGGGAGATCGAGAGCGGCATAGCGGTCCAGCAGCCCGTGGAGGGCGAAGAGCGTCTCCGCCCCGGCCGCGTTCAGCTCGGACAGGTTGAGCAGCGCCGGTCCCCGCAGGGCCCGGGTGATCTCCCCGTCCTGCCACACCGACTCGGTCCCGCCCTTGCCGTCGCCCTGCAGCTGGGTCGATCCGATCAAGGTCACGTCCCGCACCTCACCCGTCAGGGGGATGCGGAAGTAGGGGAGGCCCAGCAGGGCGGCGAACTGCTCTATGTCGTGGTCCTTGCCGGTTCCCATGTGTCCCCGCACCGCCAGGTGGAGAGGCACCAGCCCCTCGAAGTCCTGGCGTCGGACCGATTCCACCTGTGCGAACCGATAGAGCATCCCCAGATCCACGTAGTGGGGGTCGGGCTCGGGGATCTTCCGGGCCCGGTGGGGGTCCTCGGGGAGGGGGAAGCGATCCAGTTCGATGGTGGGCCCCTCGCCGGCTGGGTCGGGGAACTTCACGGTCTCGGTGGCTGTCACGAAGCCTCCTTTCTGATCTCGTTGCCGGGCCTCATCCACCAGGTGTCGAGACCCTGTAGGGCCAGGCTCCGGCGGAGGGCGGCACGGGTGCCCTCCACCATGGCGACGGTGAGCTGGTCCGGGCGCTCGACCACCTCTGCCCGGTGATAGGCGTTCGTGACCGTGTCGTCGCCGATCCCGATCCCCAGGACTGTCGTCCCGGACCCTTCCACGGCCGTGACAGCGGACTGGAGCGCCTCCAGGGAGCCCCGGGTCATGCCGTCGGCCAGCACCACCAGGACGCGAACCTGGGCTCCCAGGCGCGCCATGCGCTCCGAGGCGTGGATGACGTTGAACTCGTCCACATTGGCGGCCTTCTCGAACATGGACACGGGGGCGGCTTCCTGCGGTCGCCGCCGGGCGGCGGTGGCCGCCTCCCGGGGCTGGGCGGCGGTCCAGAACAGGCCGGCCAGCACGTCCTCGGCCTCGCGCCAGCGCCGGTCGAACGGCTTGACGAGGTAGTGGTTCACGGTGGCGGTGAGGCGGTCGGCCGCAGTTCCCTGGGTCTTCCTCAGACCGGCAGTGGCGGCGGAGCGACCTCGTGTGTAGGACCATTCGGTGTCGTCGGGCCGGGCGGCGAATCCCCGGTTGAAGAGGGCTACCTCGAAATCGATCTGGAGCTCGTCCGCCAGATGGGCCAGAGTCCAGGCGCCCAGCAGAGCCGCCGACATCCCCCAGGGGCGCGAGACGCTGGCGCCCCCCGTACGGGGCGTGTCGGGTCGGGACATGAGCATGGAGGCGGAGGCGTCCACCAGCAGGCTCACCGCATAGGTGCGGCGGGTGCGGGCCGCCCGACGCTCGTACAGCCGTTGATAGAGACCCGCCCCGATGAAGAGGGGGGCATAGGGGGAGATGTCTCCCTGGTCGTAGCCGGAGCGCAGCCCCCGGCGCTGGTTGGCGGCGAAGAGAGGGAAGAGCTCGCCCGAAACGTGTCGCTGCGCCACGCCCCAGCGCGAGGCCACCGCGCCCAGCGCATCCCTTCCCCGGGTGGAGAACGACGCGAAGGCCGACGGCATCGGTGTGACGATGAGGGGGCCGGACTGGCCGGTGGGGAGGTAGACGCGGGGAGCCTGGCTCACCCTCAGGAGCTGGTCGGTGGACTCGTCCTGGGCCACCTCCGAGGCGCCTTTGCGGTCAGACTCGCCCGCCCGGGCGTGTGCCGCCCTGCGAGTGGTCTGGTAGGACTCGGCGTCCTCCAGGATGGGGGTGGTTAGCCGGACCGAGTCCACGCCCCCGGCGGCCCGTTCGGCGTCGGTCCGCTCCGCCATCCGCTGCTGTGAGGGAGTGGAGTCGTCCGGAACCTGGGTCAGGAGCCCGTGGGCGCGGGCGATCGCCTCCAGACGGAGGGCGATCCCGCCCACCCGCCAGGGATCGTGGACCGCGGTCACGTCCTCCAGGAGAGCGGTGGCGTCGTCCAGGGCCACCGCCGCCCGCGCATCGAAGCGCCGCTCCAGCACGGAACGGTCGAGATACTCGCCCACCAGGAGAAAACAACCGAGGAGAAACTGGCCGAGGGGACCGGAGCGCGCGGCGGCGGAGGTGAAGGCCGCCCGGTACAGGTCGGTCAGGACCGAACGTGCCCCCGGATAGGCGGCCAGGCCGATCTGCTCCTGACGGGCGTCCTCGAGGGCGAAGAAGAACGTCTCGGTGACCGGGCCTCCCACCTCCTGGAGGGCTGTGAGCAGATCCATCTCGTCGGGCGCGGGCCGGGAGCCCTCCTTCCGGATCCGTGGCCAGTCCTCGGGGATCTGGCGGCGCTCGTCCAGGTCGGTCGCCACCAGGTGGACCACCTCGTGCAGGGCAGATGCGAGTGCCACCTCGTCGGGGGTGACCGGTGCGTTGCGGTTGTAGGCGGCCTGGAACACTCTGGGGTCACACACCACCTCTCCTGAAGAGGAGGCGGGTTCCGATCCCAGCCTCACCACCAGCTCCTGGTTGCCGGAGAGGCTGCGGGCGAAGCGGGTGATGGCGGGGGCGACCCGCTGGTAGCGCGCCACGACCGCCTCCACCGCCCGGTCCTCGGGGCGAAGCAGGTCCTCGAGCATGGTCTGATCACGCGTTCGTGTCACAGCCTCCCATCATCCCACACCCCGAGACAGGTCCTGTAGCCCGCCCGCCCGGAGCGTCTGGCTTAACTGGAGTGCAGACTCGCACGTACAATCCCCACGATGCACTACGACCTCTCCGTCCTGCCCAACGGCCTCCGCGTCATAACCGAGGAGATGCCCTCCCTTCGCTCGGTAGCGGTGGGCTGCTGGGTGGACACCGGCACCCGCGATGAGCTCCCCCACGAAGCGGGAGCGTCCCATTTCCTGGAGCATCTCCTCTTCAAGGGATCGGAGTCGATGTCCGCCCGGGAGATCGCGGAGACCTTCGACTCCATCGGAGCCGAGTCGAACGCGTTCACCTCCAAGGACTACACCTGCTTCTGGGCCAGGCTCCTCGACCAGGACCTCCCGACCGGCCTGGGGGTGCTGGGGGAGATGATGCAGCGTCCCGCATTCCGGCCCAGGGACATCGACGCGGAGCGGTCTGTGGTGATCGAAGAGATCAACATGAACGAGGACGACCCCTCCGACGTCGCCTTCGAGCACTTCACCCAGGCCGTCTTCGAGGACCACCCCTTGGAGCATCCCGTGCTGGGCACCCGGGAGTCGATCCGGGCCATGGGCCCCGACGACCTGGCCGGCTACTGGAAGCGCCGCTACACCCCGGAATCGACCGTCGTGGCGATGGCGGGCTCGGTGGACCACGACCAGGTCGTGAAGCTCGTCGACAGCGTGTTCGGGGAATGGGAGGGGTCGGCCATCGACCACGAGCATGTGCCGGTGGAGACCCGTCCCCAGGTCCGCCTGGTGAGGCGCGACACGGAACAGGCCCATATCGTCCTGGGGGGTCCCGGCATCGACAGAACCGACGAGCGGCGATGGGCGTTCCAGGTCCTTCATCACGTCCTGGGAGGAGGCATGTCCTCCCGGCTCTTCGACGAGATCCGCGAGCAGAGGGGCCTGGCCTACGCCGTGTACAGCTTTCGCATGGCACATGCCGACGCCGGAGCGTGGGGGGTCTACGTGGGCACCACCCCCTCGCAGGCGGAGACGGCCCTGGAGCTCATCGACGCCGAGATCGGGAAGGTCGTCCGCGAAGGCATCACGACCCAGGAGCTGGAGCGGGCCAAGGGTGCCATGCGCGGGGCGCTGGCGTTGTCCCTGGAGGACGCCAACAGCCGCATGGTGAGGTTGGGGCGCGACGAGATGACGGGCGCCCCTCACTACTCGGTGGACGAACGCCTTGCCAAGGTGGATGCCGTCACCGTGGATGACATCCGCGACGTGGCAGCGGACGTCATGACCGGACCCCGCGTGATGGGGGCGGTGGGTCCCTTCGCCCAGGGAGACCTGGACCGGTTCGTGGCGGCCTAGATGGCGCCTACTCCTCGCGAATCTCCACCGACTGGATCACCGCGTCCTGGGTGGGCTTCTCACCGGAGCGGGGGAGGGCGGCCACGGCATCGACGGTCTCCATCCCCTCGGTGACTCGCCCGAAGATCGTGTAGGAATGGGGGAGGTCGACGTCGTTCAGGCAGATGAAGAACTGGCTCCCGTTGGTGTTGGGGCCGGCGTTGGCCATGGCCACTGTGCCCCTCGTATAGCGTCCCTCCCCCTCCAGCTCGTCACGGAACTTGTATCCGGGACCACCCCGGCCCGTGCCGGTGGGATCGCCCCCCTGGATCACGAACCCAGGTACGACACGGTGGAAGATGACGTCGTCGTAGAAGCCGTCGCGGGCCAGGTGCACGAAGTTGTTGACCGCCAGGGGCGCTCTGGCCGGATCGAACTCGATGGTGATCTGTCCCAGGTTGGTTGTGATCTGGGCCTGGTAGCTGCGGTCGAGGTCGATCGTCAGCTCGGGGGCGGACTCATACTGTCGGGCCATGGTCTCTCCTGGTCGGAACGCGCCTCCCAGGGTGGCAGGCGAACGGCAGGAGGCGGAACCGGGGCGGCCCGTCGTCCGGTGCTCGGCCGGACGCCATCTCCGGCACCACCCGAGAACCGGACGGATCATGGTGTCGAGAGGAGTATCGTGGGGCAGGTGAGCACCAGCAGAGATGGACGGGAACCACTGGGCCGGGTCCTCACGGCGATGATCACACCCTTCACAGCGGAGGGTGAAGTCGACCATGAGCGTGCCTGGGAGCTCGCTCGACACCTGACCGAGCACGGTTCCGAGGGATTGGTGGTCACGGGCACGACGGGGGAGTCTCCCACCCTCTCGCCGGACGAGAAGGTGGCTCTCTACCGAACGGTCGTCGATGCCGTGCAGCACCGGGACACCATCGTGGTGGCGGGCACCGGCACGTACGACACGGCGGAGTCGGTGCACCTGTCGAAGAGGGCTGCGGAGGCGGGGGCGGGAGCGATAATGGCGGTCACCCCCTACTACTCGAAGCCGGGCCAGGAAGGGCTGGCCCGCCATTTCGAATCGGTGGCAGATGCCACCGACCTGCCGGTCCTGGTCTACAACATCCCGGGCCGAACGGGCCGGCTGATAGAGGTCCCGACTCTGGAGCGCCTCGCCCACCACCCCAACATCGTGGCCACCAAGGACGCGGTGATGAACGTCGACTTCACCTCCCATACGGTGTCGCGGGTGCCGGACCTGGCCGTCTACTCCGGCCAGGACTCCTACACGCTTCCGATGATGGCGGTGGGAGCGGTAGGCGTGGTGTCTGTGATCAGCCATCTGGCCGGCGACGTCGTGGCGGAGATGGTGCACGCCGCCGCCCAAGGGGACCTTCCCGCCGCCACCCGGCTGCACCACCGCCTCCTGCCGCTGTGCGAGGCGTGTTTCCTGGAGTCGAACCCGGCACCTGTGAAGGCGGCCATGGCCACCCTGTGGGGGCCGGTCGGTGAGCCCCGCCTTCCCCTCACCCCCGCCTCCCAGGAGACGGTGCGGGCGGTGGAGAAGGCCGCCGGGATGCTGCATCCCGCTTCTTCCGCCCCGCCGGGATGAGCGTCTCCGTAACCTTTCTCGGGGGCCTGGGGGAGATCGGCCGCAACTGCGCCGCCCTCGAGGTCGACGGCCGCATTTGCCTCATCGACTGCGGACTCATGTTCCCCGAGGAGGACATGCTGGGAGTGGATCTCGTGTTCCCCGACTGGTCGTGGTTGGTGGAGCGACGGGAGGACGTCGACTTCGTCGTTCTCACCCACGGCCATGAGGACCACATGGGTGCGCTGGGCTATTTCCTGCGGGACGTGGAGGTGCCGGTGTACGGCTCCCGGCTGGCGTTGGAGTTCGCCCGGGGACGGATCGAAGAGCTGGGGATCACCCCCCAGCTCCACCCCGTGACCCCGGGGGAGTGGCGCAAGCACGGGCCCTTCCGCTTCCAGCTCATCCGCGTGAGCCATTCGGTGCCGGATGCCACCGGGGTGGCTTTCGACACACCCGAGGGGCTGATCGTCCACTCCGGCGATTTCAAGCTGGATCCCACGCCCATCGACAGCAACCCCACCGACCTCCCCGCCTTCGCCGAGTTGGGCCGCCAGGGTGTGCGGCTGCTTCTCTCCGACTCCACCAACGCCGAGGTGCCGGGATTCGTGCCGTCCGAGTCCTCCCTGGGCCGGCCCATCACCCAGATCATGAACCAGGCGCCGGGGCGGGTCATCGCCGCCTGCTTCTCTTCACACGTCCACCGGGTGCAGCAGATCGTCGACGCAGGGGTGGCCTCGGGACGCACGGTGGCGTTCTTCGGGAGATCCATGCATCGCTACACGACGGTGGCCGGCGAGCACGGGTTCCTGGACCTGCCGAAGGACAAGCTGGTGGACATCCGCGACCTGCTGGAGCTGCCGCCGGAGCGCCAGCTGCTGGTCACGACGGGGAGCCAGGGAGAGCCCTTTGCGGCACTGTCCCTCATGTCCCGGGGACGGCACAAGTTCGTCGACATACATCCCGACGACACCGTCCTCATCTCCGCCAAGCCGATTCCCGGCAACGAGACGGCCGTCTCCAAGGTGATCAACCGGCTTCTGCGGCAGGGGGCCCGGGTGGTGCACGGCGGCAACGCCTCCGTGCATGTCTCGGGCCACGCCGCCCGCGACGAGCTGCTCACCTTCCTGAACGTGGTGCGCCCGGAAGCCTTCGTCCCCGTCCACGGGGAGTACCGCCATCTCACCGCCCACGCCCACCTGGCCCGGGAGATGGGCGTCCCGGCGGTGGACGTGCTGGAGGACGGCGACCGCGTCATCCTGGACGGAGAGCGCACCAAGGTGGTGCGCAGGGCCGTGAGCGCGGGGTTCGTCTACCTGGACGGGGCCAGCTTCGGGGACGTCCAGAGCGCCGTGCTCCGGGACCGGAGCCACCTGGCCGACGAGGGGGTGGTGGTCGTGACCGTGGGAATCGATCGGGAGGCGCGGGTCGTCTTCGGCCCCGACCTGGACAGCCACGGCCTGATGGACGAGCCGGAGATCGTCCTGGGGAAGGCGGCCGACGCCGTTCGCCAGGCCATCGATGAGGGCATCGAGAACGCCGAGGACGCCATCGGCGGCCTCCAGCGGCTGGTCCGCCAGGCGACGGCACGCCTCATCCGCCAGGAGACGGCCCGCAAGCCCGTGATCATTCCCATCGTCTTCCAGCTGTGAGCGGGGGACCCGAACGTATAACGTGGGGGCGAGTCGCATATAAGGAAGGGGACTCATGAGAAAGCTCGCCTCGATCGCCGCCATCGTCCTGGGAGTGATCCTGATCGTCGGAGGGGGAGCAACCTGGTACATGGTGAGCGACACTCTGGCGGAACAGGAGATCACCACTCCCGACGACGCCTGCCTGCCCGGACGGCTGGTGGCCGGCCCGTTCACCGCCTACTGCCAGGCTCAGATCATCCAGGAGCACACCCTGGACGCCACCGACGGCCTCACCTACGCCCAGCTCGAACGGGACGATCCGCGCCGCGAGACGGCCATGAACTCCTCGTTCCTGCAGGCATCCCTGTTCACTTCGGTGGTGGCCTTCGGTGTGGCCGCCATGGCGATCGGGATGGGAGTGATCTTCATCCTGATCGGACTCGGCATCCGGGACGTGGCGGTGAGAACCGGCGCCGACCAGGAGTGAGGCCAGGCGGTCGGGCGATCGTTGGCGCAATCACCCGGCTTCACTAGTCTGCAGTCTCCATGCCATCCCGGAAATCCACCCGCCGGGGGGCCAATGGGCGGAAACGGGTGGCAGCCAAGAACATCAAGAGCTCGACCCCGCGCCGCAAACGCGGATCGACAGCCCGTAGGAAGGCTCGGGAGCCGTTGCTGGCGGCTCTCCGCCGCCACATCCGGGGCGTCCTGGGCCGTCAGGCCGACGACGTCTGGGGTGTGGTTCTGGCGGTCGTGGCTCTCCTCATCATCCTCGGATTCGGAGGCCAGGCCGGCCCGGTAGGACGGGGCCTCGAGACCGGCACACGCTTCCTGTTCGGGGTGTGGAGGTTTCTGGTCCCGGCGGCGCTGGCCGGTATCGGCTGGGCGTTGATCGTCGGCAAGCCCCGGGAAGGGACAGGGAGGCTGGCCGCCGGCTCCGCTGCCACTTTCGTGGGGACGGTGGCTCTGTTCCATCTCCTCACCGGCACGGTGTCGCTCGCCTCCGACGTCGCCCTGGTGGAGGAAAGGGGAGGCGTGGTGGGCGCGCTGATCGCCTTTCCGCTGCGCCGCATCCTCGGCATCTGGGGTGCCTTCGTGATCCTGGCCGCAGTCATCGGGATGGGGGTCCTGGTGATGACCCGGACCTCGGTGCGCGACTTCGTGGGCGGACTGGGGGACCTGTGGCGACAGTTCGTGAAGTTCGTCTCCGACATCCGCACCCAGGACGACGCCACCCCGGCCGGCGGCCGCCATGTGGCGAGGCGCAAGCCCCGGCCGGTGGTGGAGGAAGGCCCCGTGGAGCCCGAGGTGGTGCAACCCGAGGAGAAGCCCAGTCCGCCTGCCCGGAAGGCCAGAGCCCCCAAGCCCCCCACCGTGCTGACGGGCTACAAGCTCCCGCCCCTGGACCTGTTGGGCCTGGGCGGGGGAGGGGACCACAACAAGCGGCTTCTGGAGCAGACCGCCAGCGAACTGGAGGACACCCTCCATCAGCATGGTGTGGAGGCCACCCTCACCAAGATCGTGCCCGGTCCCACCGTCACCCGCTACGAGATCGAACTGGCACCCGGTGTGAAGGTGAACAAGGTCTCGAACCTGGCACACGACATCGCCTACGCCCTGGCCACCCCCGATGTCCGCCTCCTGGTCCCCATTCCGGGGAAGTCGGCGATCGGAGTGGAGGTGCCCAACCGGAGCCGTCGGATGGTGACCCTGGGCGACATCCTGCGTTCGGACGACGCCACCTCCGAGCACCATCCGCTGGCCGTGGGCCTGGGAATGGACATCAGCGGCAAGGCCCGCATGCTCAACCTGGCCGAGCTTCCCCATGTGCTCATCGCCGGCGCCACCGGAGCCGGGAAGTCCTCCTGCATCAACTCCATCGTCACGTCCCTTCTCATGCGCACGGTGCCCGATGACGTCCGCCTGATCATGGTCGACCCCAAGCGGGTCGAGCTGGGCCAGTACAACGGGGTGCCCCACCTCCTGACCCGGGTGATCACCAACCCCAAGAAGGCGGCCGACGCCCTCAAGTGGGCGGTGGCCGAGATGGAGCGGCGCTACGACCTGCTGGCCGACGCCGGGGTGCGGGACATCATCGGCTACCGGGAGAAGCTGGATGCCGGCCGCCTCGACCCGGAGGGCTTCGATCGCTTCCCCTACGTGGTGGTGGTGGTGGACGAGCTCAACGACCTGATGATGGTGGCGGGACGGGAAGTGGAGGAAGCGGTCGTCCGCATCGCCCAGATGGCCCGGGCGGTGGGCATCCATCTCGTGATCGCCACCCAGCGACCTTCCGTGGACGTCATCACCGGCGTGATCAAGGCCAACGTGCCCTCCCGGCTGGCCTTCTCGGTGGCATCCCAGACCGATAGCCGGGTGATCATCGACGGAGCGGGGGCGGAGAAGCTGGTGGGCATGGGAGACATGCTGGTAGTCACCGCCAAGGAGCCCAGGCCGCAGCGCATCCAGGGTGCGTGGGTGTCCGAGGACGAGGTCCATGCCGTGGTCGACTGGGTGAAGGAGCAACGGGAAGCCGAGTACAGGGACAAGGAGGTCCTGCAGGCGGCGGAAGCGGCGGCAGCCAAGGCGGCCACAGAGGACGACGAGGACGAGGAGCTCATCCGGCGCGCCACCGCCGAGGTCGTGCGCTCCCAGCTCGGTTCCACCTCCATGCTCCAGCGCAAGCTCCGGGTGGGGTTCGCACGGGCGGGACGCATCATGGACATCCTGGAGAATCGGGGGGTCGTGGGACCATCGCAGGGGTCCAAGGCGCGGGAGGTGCTCATGACCGAGGACGACCTCGAGGTCAAGAACAACGAGACGGACACGGCCATCTCG